>WFZY01000307.1 GCA_015489265.1 Flavobacteriaceae bacterium
ACTTGTTCAATACTGACAATAGTGACACCATTATTTTTTAAGTTTGTAACAGCTTCGTTTGTCGTTTTATAATAGTACCAATCAACAGAATCGGTAGCGCCTAAGGCGGTTTTATGAATATCTTTGTGTGGTGGTTTTGCCGTAATGCCACATAAATAGATGGCTTCTATTAAAAAGGCATCACCGGTTCTAAAAACCGAACCGATATTATTCAAGCTTCTGATATTATCTAAAACCACAATAACCGGTACTTTTGCTGCTTTCTTAAACGCATCTACATTAATGCGATTTAACTCGTGATTTTTTAATTTGCGTTTCATTTAAAAAATATTAATATAAAGATGATAAAGCATTCTGATAAACGAATCAGGTTTTGGTTATAAATAACTAAAACTTATTCACTTACACTATTTTGACAACCAAGTATGCCAAGGAATACGCCCCAAAATCAATAAAAAAGACAGTCCGTAAAATAAAATAACAGCGATATATTTCTTTTTGGAAGTCATGGCTTTTTTCATCCTGTTAAAGCCATAAAAGGTTAAAAGCCAAGCTATAAGCATCATAACCGGATGTTCTAACACCAATAAACGGTCGGTGGCATGCTTCATATAAACGCCCATTTGACCATGTTTGATACCTTCAAAATAATGTGAAGTAAACCAAGTCATCAATCCCAGTAAAATTTGTATGGTAAAAACAATTAAAGTAAAACTCGCCAAGCGGAATTCCTTGTTATAATCAAAAACTTTGTTTTTGGTATATGCCAGAACATAATTAATTATAGTAATGACAAACATCAAAATGACTAAATATGCCCAAGAACCGTGTAGAAATTTTATCATGATTTTTATTTTATTTTGGACAAAAATACGGAATAATACCGATAACGTATTTTAATTGTCATCTCAATTTTTTATCAATTTTGGTTTTAATGGTATAATCACCGATTTCAAAACTTATCCTTCCAAGCAAGATAGCCGGATTGATACTGAATTTTTTTCCTAATTCTATAATTGCTCCATCATTTAAAGGTAAGTTATTTTCAAAAATATCATTCCAAATATTTGGTGAAATGAGTTTGTTTTTTGCAAAATTATCTGCTTCTCTTTCGGCTATATTGTTTTTGTAAGCTTTGTGAATATCTATGTATTTTTCTTTCTTATTTTTTGACAAATGTTTTACAATATGCCCTATTTCGTGCATAATTGTAAAAGCAAAATTATCTATTCTTTTGTGTCTTAAAGTAATGGCAATAGCCGGATTGTTTTCCGACCAGAACGAATAACCGTCAATAGGTGTTTTTTCAAGTTTGGGAACGGTTATAAATTTAATACCGTATTGATTTAGTATCTTTTTGGTGTTATTTACCGTGTCATTATTTTGATAAAATATTTGATTTAATTGAATGACTAATTGTTCTATATTTTCGAGATAGAAAGCATTAACTTTTTGATGCGATGCTTCAAATGAAGCAAGTGAACTCCAAGCAAATATGTTTTTTTCATCCACTTGTAGTTTTTTTGATTTTCTGTAAAACGCAAATTTATTTTGCGCTACGGATTTTATTAAGGCATCAACAGAATCAACTTTGTATATGGAAAAAATCATTTTAATATCATCTTTTAATGAATCCGTAAGATATTTATGTTTTTTAAAATAGTTTACAGGCACATATTCTTTGATGATATTCCAAATTTCTATGTTTTTGATTTTGTCAATATTTTTTTGTTTGATCCTTGCTTTATCAATTTCGTATTGCGTTTGAAACTTCATCCAATAATCTGCCGGAATACCAAAAATTTTTTCTAAAACAACAGCAAAATCGGCGGTTACCGGTCTTTTACCTTTGATTATTTCATTTAAAAAAGATGGCTTAACGCCCAATTCTTTGGCTAAATCTTTTTGGTTTATATCATTGCGTGCTTCCAACTCATCTTTTATTAAAACGCCCGGATGAGTCGCTTCAAATGGCACTATATTTTGGTTTGGTTTGCTCATAATTTTGTTATTTATAATGGTTGCTTAATTCAATAATGGAACAAATGGTTATACAGTCAGGTGCTTCGCCTTCGACGGACGAAATAAATTCAATTCTGTATTTTTTATCGACCCTCACCGACTCAATACCTTTTTTATCACCGGTTAGTTTTTCATAATGCAAACTTTTGATAACATATAGATCTTCTATTCTTTGGGCAACTCTTAATTTGTCAATTGTATTTTTATATTTTCTAATGACAACTTTTTGAAAGCGGTATTTTTTGTTTTTGGCTTTACCGTCTTCATAAAGTTCTCATAAATAAGCTTTTTCAAATATTATTTCCATAAAGAATATACGCCCTTACAAAATGCAAAGTTAAGATATTTTTAAAATATATTCACTAAAAAAGTGAATTTTTTTTTACAAGAAATCTTTTAACTTATCAATAAATCCCTGTAAATACTTTTAGGGTCGGCTTTGCTTCTGTAAGTTATTTGTTGATTATCCTAAACAATTCTCCTTGAAAAGTTCTTTCGTTTGCTCTTTTTTTAACCATAGAATTATGAAAACATTATTGATATAAAAACTTGCTTGTTTATAACTATTCAAAAATACAAATTATATTCGTTCAAATCATAATGGAATCTTCTGTTCTCTTCCTCTCTTCCTCAATTTCAAATCCGGTTACTTCGATACGATCCCGATTTTTTATCGCGATCACTCAGTAACCTACTTCTCAATTTCTCACTTCCTCATTTCCTCAGTATTATCAAACCACTTACGCAAAATTTCTGCTTTGTGCTTACCAACCACGGCGGTTAAATCTTCTAATGATGCCGATTTAATCCGCTTGACCGATTTAAAATGTTTTAATAAACTCAATATGGTTTTGCTACCGATTCCGGGAATTTGTTCCAATTCCGATTGTAAAGTATTGTTCATACGTTTTTTGCGATGAAAAGTGATCCCGAAACGGTGGGCTTCATCACGAGCTTTTTGTATGACACGCAAAGTTTCCGATTTCTTGTCCAGATATAATGGCAGCGGATCATTGGGATAATAAATTTCTTCCAAACGTTTGGCGATACCGATAATGGATATTTTGCCATAAAGTCCCAGTTTTTTCAAACTTTTGACAGCGGCTGACAATTGCCCTTTGCCACCATCAACAATGATAAGCTGCGGCAAAGGGGCTTTTTCTTCGAGCAAACGCTTGTACCGCCGTTCTATGATTTCGGTCATCGATGCAAAATCGTCGGGACCTTCTACGGTTTTGATATTAAAGTGGCGATAATCTTTCTTGCTGGGCTTAGCGTTTTTAAACACTACACAAGCAGCTACTGGATCGGTACCTTGCATGTTTGAGTTGTCAAAACATTCGATATGCCGCGGTTCAACCGGCAACCTTAAATCTTGTTTCATTTGTTGCATTAAGCGATTGACATGTTTGTCGGGGTCTGTGAGTTGCAGTTGTTTGATTTTTTCGAGCCGGTAATAAACCGCATTACGTTTTGAGAGTTCCAACAAACGTTTTTTATCGCCTTTTTGCGGGATACTTTGCATAATATCTTTAAGATGTTCCAAAGCAAACGGTACATAAATTTCTTTGGAATGCAAGTCAAAACGTTTGCGTATTTCCACTATTGCCATTTCCAGCAATTCTTCATCCGTTTCATTCAGTTTCTTTTTGAGTTCGAGCGTATGCGAACGGATGATAGCACCGTGTCCCACTTGCAAAAAATTGACATAAGCGTAAGCCGCATCCGACACAATATTGTAAACTTCCACGTTGTTAATAGCCGGATTAACAACAGTGGAACGGGCTTGATAGTTCTCTAGTGAAGCTAATTTTTCTTTGATTTCTTGCGCCTTTTCAAACTCAAGATTAGCGGCATAAGTTTGCATCTGTTCCGTAAAATGTCTGATTGCCGGTTTAAAGTTTCCTTTGATAATTTGTCTGATTTGTTTGATATCTGCCAAATATTCCGCTTCGGTTTGTAACCCGACACAAGGTGCCTTGCACAAGCCGATATGATAATCAAGACAAACATCAAATTTGCCGGCAGCAATATTTTTATGATTTAAATTCAACTTGCAACTACGAACGGGAAATAACTGATGAATCAAGTCCAACAAAGTCCGGGCGGTTTTAACCGATGGATAAGGTCCGTAATATTCCGAGCCGTCTTTGACTAAATTACGTGTCAAAAATACCCGCGGAAAAGCTTCTTTTTTAATACAAATCCAAGGATAAGTCTTATCATCTTTCAGCAGGACATTATACTTCGGTTGATACTTTTTAATCAGTACATTTTCAAGCAATAAAGCATCGGTTTCGGTTTCAACTACAATATGTTCAATACGGGCTATTTTTTCTACTAAAAGTTTTGTTTTTCCGGTTTGGTGTTTAGTAAAATACGAACTGACTCTTTTTTTAAGATTTTTGGCTTTTCCTACATAAATCACAACATCCTGTTTGTCAATAAATTGATAGACACCAGGGCTGTTTGGCAAGGTCTTTGTTATTTCTCGAATCGGTTGCAACTTTTATATTTTTTAGACTTGATAAAGATATTATAAAATTAAGTAACTTTGCAAAC
>WFZY01000308.1 GCA_015489265.1 Flavobacteriaceae bacterium
GAGTTTAAATCGCATCGGCCTTTGTACGAATGGTTTATTGAGCAGGTTTATAGTGGCGGACTCAAACCCAAACAGCGCGAATTTGCCCGTCGCAACTTGAGTTATACCGTTATGAGTAAACGCAAATTGCTGCAACTGGTTGAAGAAGGGCATGTTAACGGCTGGGACGATCCGCGTATGCCGACCATTTCCGGTCTGCGCCGGCGTGGTTATACCCCCGAAGCGATTATCAACTTTAGTGAATTGTCGGGTATTTCCAAGCGTGAAAATGTGACGGATGTAGCTTTGTTGGAATTTGCCGCTCGTGAACATCTCAATAAAATAGCCCCGCGTAGAATGGCAGTTTTAAATCCCGTTAAATTGATTATTGATAACTATCCCGAAGACAAAGTGGAATATCTCAAAGCCGAAAACAATCCGGAAGATGAGAGAGCCGGTTATCGTGAAATCCCTTTTGCACGCGAATTATTTATCGAACGTGATGATTTTAAAGAAAGTGCCAACCGCAAGTTTTTCCGTTTGACACTAGGTAAAGAAGTCCGGCTCAAAAATGCTTATATCATCAAAGGTGAAAGTGTGGTTAAAGATGAAAACGGTGAGATTGTCGAAATACACGCCACCTACGATCCTTTGAGTAAAAGTGGTAGCGGAACGCCCGAAAGCAAACGTAAAGTCAAAGGGACTTTACATTGGGTAACGGCAGCACATAGCTTTCCGGCAGAAATCAGAATATATGACAGATTGTTCATAGATGAAGCACCGGACGGACATAAAGACAGGAATTTCTTAGAGTTCTTGAACCCCAATAGCTTACAAATTGACAGAAAAGCCCGTTTGGAACCAAATTTGCAAGATGCCAAACCGGGTGAGCGCTTTCAATTTACCCGTTTGGGATATTTTGTGGTAGATCCGGATTCAAAACCCGGCAATTTGGTGTTTAACCGAACGGTCACGCTGAGAGATACTTGGAAAAAGAAATAACATTGTGATATTTTTCAATAAGAAAACCCAAAATTGCAAAAATCGAATGACAAATTCCATTAATTCTGATAGCTAAGTTAATTATGAGAATTGTTTGGAAATTAGTCGGGAAATGAAAAAAAATAGCGCACTACATAACCTTAAAGATTAGATGAAAGATGAAACATTTGCTATTGGTTATATCATTTACATTCCTGATATTAAGCCCTTTACAAGCACAGGTTAATTTTGTGACCCGTGTTTCAAAAAATGAATTGAGCACAGCCGAACGTTTACGGGTGAGTTTTGTTTTATCATCAAACGGCGGCAATCTTAATCAGAGTAATTTTATACCGCCGGCTTTTGACGGTTTTCATAAAATTATGGGACCGAGCACATCACAAGAATATTCTTTTATCAACGGACGCTCTTCATCCAGTTTTACTTATTCCTATATTTTACAGCCGGTCAAAACAGGAACCTTTACCATAGGACCGGCAAGCATAAAAGTTGATGGTAAAACTTATCAAACCCAGCCGGTTACGATTAAAGTTATCAAAGGAGAAGTAAACCAAAACAATACGGTGTATCCGGGCGCATCACCAAATGCCCCGAAAAATAATAATATCACTGTTAAAGACAAGGTTGATAATGCATTATTGGTGGCAGAATTGACCAAAACCAATCCCTATGTCAACGAAGCGGTCGGTTTGGTTTACAAACTTTATATTCCGCAAAATTACGGTGTGGTTAATTACAACGAAACCGGTCAACCCGAATTTAAAGGTTTTTGGGCGCAAGATGTTGATAAAAAAATAGCCGGTCCGTTTCAAGGAGAAGTCAACGGTAAACCATACATATATTATATATTGCGAAAAAAACTCTTGTTTCCGCAACACGCCGGCAAACTGACCGTTAAACCACTAACTTTACAAATTGATTTACAAGTACCGGTGTATCGCAACTTTTTCGGCATGCGTGTCCCCGATTACGAAGTAGAGCGGGTCAAGTTGACTTCCGGCAAAAAAGTCTTGCGGGTAAAAGATTTACCTAAACAAAATCAACCCATCGATTTTTCGGGCGCTGTCGGTCATTTTGATTTTAAAACCCTTATTGATAACAATCAGGTCAAATTGGGTGAGCCGGTCAATATCAGTGTGCAAGTAAAAGGCACCGGTAATTTGAAACTATTTGACCTTCCCAAACTCAAAGCCCCCGAAGGTTTGGAAGTTTATGATCCCAAACATACCGAGCAAGTGCAAACAAGCTTTGCCGGTAACCGCGGTTTGGTCAAAGATGATTATATCATTGTGCCTAATCAAGCCGGAAAATTTATCATTCCGGGCGTACGTTTTGTTTATTTTGACCCGAAATCAGGGCAGTATGTTACCAAAACATCCGATGATATTGTTTTGTTTGTAACCGGTAGCGGTAATGCCGTAAGTCAAAATAATACCACAAATAGCGTAGCCAATACAACTAACAACAACGCTGTTGACTTTAGATTTATAAAAGAAAAAGCACGGTTCACCGGTAAAAATAAAGTTGATTTTTATCAAAGTAAATTGTTTTACACATTGATTGGTTTAGCTTTTATTTTGGCACTGTTGGGTTTCGGATATTATAAATATGTATCTACCAAAACCTATGATGCCGAGTTTGAAAAACGCAAAAGGAATAAAAATTTGGCTGCCAAATTTTTAAAAGAAGCCAAAAAAGCGATTGGTAATAAAGAAGATTTCTATGCCAAACTAGAGAAGGCATTGCACAATTTCTTAAAAGCCCGTTTGCATATCGATACGGCTGAAATGTCAAAAGATGTGATTAGACAAAAACTTACGGATAAAAATGTCTCAAAAGAAAATGTAGATTTGTTAATGGATTTGCTCAATCGTTGTGATATGGCACGCTACGCACCGGCAACAACCGGTAAAATGGAAGATGATTTTGCCGATGCCGAAAAATTAATGAATGCTATATAAGTGGAAAGCGGTAAAGTGGAAAGCGATTAAGTGCGAAGCAGAGCGAAGCCCCGACTAACGTCGGGGGAAAGCGATAAAGTGCGAAGTGTGGATAGACCTGAAAGATTTTGATAACCTTATATGACCTTATATGCCTTATATGGTTCAAAATAGTCTTAAATAAATATTGAGATTTCTCTACCTACTTTCGTAGGTACGAAATGACACCGGATATCAAAAAACGGTCAACCTTATTCAGGGATTTACAAAAATCTGAAATCGCAAATCTGAAATTTGAAATGAAACAACACCCGACATCGGACATTCATTCATCAATTCATCAACTCATCATCAACATTATCAAATAATAAAAAAATGAAAAAAATATTATTCATTACAGGTTTTTTCGCAATATTCTTTTTGCATGCACAAAGTGCAAAAGATTTTTTCAAACAAGGCAATGACGCTTACAAAAAAGGCGATTATCAGGCGGCTATCACGAGTTATGAAAAAACACTTCAAACCGATAGTATTGCACCTGAATTGTATTTTAATTTAGGCAATGCTTATTACAAACTCAACCGTATTGCCCCGTCTATTTATTACTATGAAAAAGCGCTTAAATTAAAACCCGAAGATGATGATATTCGCTATAACTTACAGTTGGCTAACCAAATGAAATTGGATAAAATAGACCAAGTACCCGAAAGTGTTTTACTTCGGACGAAAAAGAATATCAATAAATTATTTGATTATAATACTTGGGCATGGCTAGCAGTTTTAAGTGCCATTTTAGGACTTTTGGCTTTTATGACATTTCTTTTTACTAAAAACACCAATACCAAACGTTTGACCTTTGTAGCTATGTGGATCAGCTTATTTTTATTGATTTTTACTTGGTATAATGCCGATTATGGTAAAAAACTTTCACAGCAACATTATGCTATAGTATTCCCTGCTAAAGTAGATTTGATGACCGAACCTAATCTGACATCAGACGTTGTAACGACTTTGCACGAAGGTTCTAAAATCAAAATCTTGAAAAAAGACACCGATTGGTATTTGGTAAAACTTCCTAATGGTAAAAAAGCTTGGATCCCCCAATCTGAAATCAAGATTATTAATTAAATATTTATTTGTAAATTTGTAACAAATAACCAAAAAAACTATTTAATTATGTTGTATTTAGCATCTGACAATTCAAGTATGTGGACTGTAGGAAACCTTTTTGCGGTTCTATTTTTTTTAGTGATTATTATTTTAGGATTAGTGGTTTATAAAATGGTTACCGGAGGTAGCAGTACAGCGGTTAATGATGACGACAACGAATAATGAGAACTATAAATGTATTACGGTTTCAAGTTTTACCGTTTTTGTTTTTACTTTTTTTTATTAAGTTTCCTACTTTATCGGCACAGCAAATCGCCTTGTTAAAATATAAGGGGGGAGGCGATTGGTATGCTAATATCACAACATCACTTCCTAATCTGATACAGTTTTCCAACCAACATATTCATACGGTTATTGATGAAAAACCGGCAGTCGTAACGCCTGATTCACCGGAAATTTTCAACTATCCTTTTGTACACATGACCGGTCACGGCAATGTTTTTTTTGATGAGAATGATGTGCAAAATTTGCGAAAATATTTATTAAATGGCGGTTTTCTGCATATTGACGATAATTATGGCATGGATTCTTATATCAGACCGCAAATCAAAAAATTATTTCCCAATCAAAAATTGGTTGAATTGCCAAAAGCACACCCGATTTTTAACCAATTTTATCATTTTCCGGACGGACTACCCAAAATACATGAGCACAATGGTAAACGCCCGCAAGCATTTGCCATTATCATCAACAATCGGATTGTCTTGTTATACACGTATGAAACAGATTTGGGAGATGGTTGGGAGAGCGAAGTTATTCACCATGACCCATGGGAAGTACGCGAAAAAGCTCTGAAAATGGGAGCGAATATTCTGCAATATGCTTTTACCAATTAATGTATGACCAAACTTATCAAAAATATTGGGCAGTTATTACAAGTCAGAGATGATACAACTGCTTTACGTGACAAAGAGATGCACAAATTACCTTTGATCGAGAATGCTTATTTAGTCATCGACAAGGGGATTATTTCCGATTACGGTTCCATGTCCGAATTGACTTCAATTGATGCTGAAATTATTGATGCCGGCGGTCGCATTGTTATGCCGTCATGGACGGACAGTCACACGCATTTGGTTTTTGCGGCTTCGCGTGCCGGCGAATTTGTCGATAAAATAAACGGATTGACTTATGAGCAGATTGCTAAACGTGGCGGAGGTATCTTGAATTCCGCCAAAAAAATGGCAGATATTTCTGAAGACGAACTTTATGAAAAAAGTGCCGAATTACTCAATGAAGTTATGCAATACGGCACCGGTGCCATAGAAATTAAATCGGGTTATGGACTGAGCTTGGATACCGAACTCAAAATGCTACGAGTTATCAAACGACTCAAACAAAATTTTCCGATTCCCATAAAAGCGACGTTTTTAGGCGCACATGCTGTTCCTGAAACATACCAAAATGACAAAAAAGGATACATCGATTTAATTATCAATGAGATGATACCTGCTATTGCCCGTGACAATTTAGCCAATTATATCGATGTTTTTTGCGAGAAGGGCTATTTTACAGCTGAAGAAACGGATCAAATATTGCAAGCCGGTGTGCGCTACGGACTCAAACCCAAAGTGCATGTCAATCAGTTTAATAGTATCGGTGGTGTTGAAGTGGCGGTTAAACACCATGCCGTATCAGTAGATCATTTGGAAGTGATGACCCAATCGGATTTTGATATTTTAGAACATTCAAACACTATTGCGACCGCTTTGCCCGCTTGTAGTTTCTTTATAGACATACCTTATGCGCTGGTCAAACCAATGATTGACAAAAATATTGCTGTGGCTTTAGCGACTGATTTTAATCCGGGTTCGACACCTAGTTTCAATATGAATTTTGCTGTGTCTTTGGCATGTATCAAACAAAAATTAACACCCGAACAAGCGATCAATGCCGCAACTTTAAATGCGGCTGCCGCTTTGGAATTAGCAAATGAAATGGGAAGTATTACAAGAGGTAAAAAAGCCCGCTTGATGATGCTGAAAAACTTTATTAAAGACTATAAAGAAATTCCTTATTACTTTGCTACAAATCCGGTTTCTGAAATATTTTTCTGATTTTTTTTAAAATTTTATTTTTTTTTAAATAAAATTAGGTTTAGAATAAAAAAAGCTTACCTTTGCCGTATTAATAAATTAAATTACAATAATGAAAACAGGAACAGTAAAGTTCTTTAATGAAGCCAAAGGTTTTGGTTTTATTATCGACGACGATTCAAACCAAGA
>WFZY01000309.1 GCA_015489265.1 Flavobacteriaceae bacterium
GTATAGTATAGAGTAATAAATAATTTATACTTTCTTTGAATCACAAGAATTCTCAATTCAATATTTCTCATTAATTTTGTTGCGACATTATCAAAATAAAAATTTAACATCAGTATAAATCATAATTAATATGAAAATCGTTTTATCGCCGGCTAAAAAATTGGATTTAAAATCCGTTTATCCAAAATTTTCTTACACGAAACCTGTTTTTTTGGATGAAGCTGAAAAAATAATTTCAGTAATGCGCCAAAAAAGTCCTGATGAGATTAAGCAACTGATGAAATTGTCTGATAATTTGGCAAACCTGAATTGGGAACGTTATCAAGCGTGGCATAAAAATATTGACGAGACGGCAAGACCTGCCATTTTTACCTTTAACGGCAATGTGTATGACGGGTTAAATGTACAGAATTTGCCGGTTGAAAAACTACCGGATTTGAATCAAAAAGTAAGAATATTATCGGGTTTATACGGGGTGTTGCATCCTTTCGATTTGATTTACCCTTACAGAATGGAAATGGGCACCAAATTGGCTTTTAACAGTTATAAAAATTTGTATGAATTTTGGCGCCAAAAAGTAACTGCTTATCTCAATGCCGAAATGCCTGAAGGGGACTTTTTAGTCAATTTAGCCAGTCAAGAATATTTTAAAGTCATTGATAAAAAACAGTTTAATCATCCGGTTTACGATATTATCTTTAAAGATTATAAAAACGGTGAACTCAAAACCATCAGTTTGTATGCCAAAATTGCTCGTGGTTTGATGACGCGTTTCATTATTCAAAACAATATCAATACGGTTGACGAACTAAAATTGTTTGATACGGACGGTTACCGCTATGATGATAATTTATCGTCGGAATACCGGTTGGTTTTTACGCGTTAAGTTGTTTAAACCATCTTTTCAGCGGTTCATATTTCATCCAAATATAAACCGTAATACCGCTAACAATAATACCCCCCAAAATATCAACCGGATAATGCACACCAAATGCCATACGGCTGTAGGCAATCAGTAAAGCCCAAATTAAAAAAACAGCAGTCCAAAATTTGTTTCGCAATAAAAACCAAACTGTAAAAAGAAGTGCAAATACTTCGGTGGTATGTCCGGACGGAAAACTAAACCCGCCACTATTGATGAGCGGTGTTTGAATCAGGTCATTCACTTCATAAGGGCGCGGACGTTCTATACTGATTTTGATGGCGCCTGTGATGAGCGCCGTAATACCATTAATTACTGCTGCGTTGAGTGCGGCATATAAATAGATTTGTTTTTTGTTGAAAAAGTATGCAATGACTAATAAAAATAGTAGCGCAAAACTGATAAAGGTGGCGTTTTCAGTCGCCCATGCCAAAAAATTATCTGCACCTTTAAAGCGGTGCAGATAAATATATTGTTCGAGTGATTGGTCCCAATTCCGGAAAAGTTCAATCATAAATTAATGTGCTTGTAAATTATTTTTAAAATAACCGACTTCGTTTAACGTTTCTTTCATCTTTCGATAGGTATCCGCAATATCAAAGTCTAATCCGACAGACATTCTGACTAAGCCGTCCGATAAGCCCATAGCGGCTTGTTCTGCTTCGGGTACTTCACTGGATGTGCCTTTACCGGGCGCATTAAATAAGGTTTTATAAAAACCTAAACTTACGGCTAAATAACCTACATTTTTATCTTGCAAACCTTCCATAAATGCGGTTGCCATGTCGCCGGTTTTCAAGTCCAAAGTCATCATGCCACCGTAACCGAATTCGGGATGCATCATTTTGGTAAACAATTCATGTTGCGGATGCGATTTGAGTCCGGGATATTTGACTTTAACCCCGTCTTGTTCTAATTTTTCAGCCAAATAAGCGGCATTTTTGCTGTGTTGTATCATTCTGATAGGTAAGGTGCGCAGGTTTTTCAAAACTTGTGCCGAACGCAAACTATCCATCACCGGACCGAGCAACATGCTACTGCCGTCATTGACATTTTTCAGTTCGTTGATAAATTCGTTAGTGCTGCAAATAACACCCCCAACCGTATCGTTGGTGCCGTTGATAAATTTGGTTAAACTATGGATAACCACATCGGCGCCCATATTGGCAGGCGTAAAAATCAAAGGGGTAAATGTGTTGTCAATCACTAATTTAATTCCGTGTTTTTTAGCAATTTTTGCCAAACCTTCTACATCGGCAAGTTCGAGTAGGGGATTGCTCAATGTTTCGGCGTAAATCAGTTTGGTATTGGGGCGGATAGCCGCTTCTACTTTTTCTAAATCGGTAATATCGACAAAGGAAGTTTCGATGTCAAATTTAGGCGTCCAGTTTTTTAAAAATGCATACGTGCCACCATAAATAGTGCGACTCGATACAATATGGTCACCCGCATGTGACAGCTGTAAAATAACCGGCGTGATAGCCCCCATTCCGCTACCGGCAACATTGGCAGATTCGGTGTTTTCCATTCTAGCCAACGCCGTACTCAAATAATGGTTGCTCGGGCTGGTATGACGCGAATACAAGTAGCAACCGTCGGCATTGCCTTCAAAAGTATCCAACATAGTTTTGGCTTTTAAAAAAGTATATGTTGCCGAGTCGGAAATAGAAGGATTGACCCCACCGAATTCGCCGAAAAATTGTAAATCTTGTATGACTTTGGCGGGATTGTGTTTATGTTGTGACATAGTCGTGTGGTTTAAATATTATTGATACAGCTAATTTACGATTTTTTTTGATAATATGGGCTGCTTTTTTCATTTGGTCAGCAATATTAACCTTTCTCATTTTTCGCATTGGTTTGTTTTTGATGATTTGTTTATTTGGTAATATGGTTGTTTGGTAACGGCTGTCATTTCGAACGAGTGAGGTACGAGCGAGGAGAAATCTATATCTTTAATTGAGATTTCTCAGTCGTTCCTTCTTCGAAATGACAGACAAACTTTTCCATTTTACACTTTCTACTTCGCACTTTTCACTTATATTTTTAACCTTCAACTAATATAATTATCTTTGTGCAGAAATTTGAAACATGCAAACACCGCAAATTCCCTTAGCAGAACGTGTGCGTCCGAAAGATTTACAAAGTTATATCGGACAGGAACATCTTATGGGCGAAAATGCCGTGTTGCGTAATCAAATTGATTCGAATTTATTGTCGTCTATTATTTTATGGGGACCGCCCGGAACCGGCAAAACAACTTTGGCACAAATTATAGCTACCGAAACCAAGCGTCCATTTTATAAATTAAGTGCGATTAATTCCGGTGTTAAAGACATTAGAAATATATTGGACAAAGTCAAAAATCAATCGGGATTGTTCAATCAAACCACCCCGATTTTATTCATAGACGAAATTCATCGTTTTAATAA
>WFZY01000310.1 GCA_015489265.1 Flavobacteriaceae bacterium
TTATTACGGTGCTCAAAGGCGCTTATACAACCATAAGTGACGGCGCATATTTTTACATCAATCCGGTTGCAAACAGTGCTTTGGCAACTGCCGGTAGCGGCGATGTATTATCGGGTATGATTACAGGTTTGTTGTCACAAGATTATCAACCGCTCGAAGCGGCGCTACTCGGGGTTTATCTGCATGCACAAACAGCTGAAAAATATGTCGAAAACAATCGTGATTTTTCAATGATTGCTTCAGATATTATCAATTTTCTACCCAAAAAAGATTGAAATAAAAGTGGCAACTATCAACCATAAATATTTTAAACCCGTTTTGTATCTTTTGTTGGGATTGTATCTTTTTTTCTCATATTTAGACCAAAGCAATTTGTATAGATTGGTTGCTTTTTTCGGTTTATTGATGGCTATCTATTTCTTTTTTGTCATCATTTATTTACAACGAGGTAAAGCGCATATTAACCAATTGATTTATAAAAAAATTACAACGTGGTTAAAAAAGTTCAGTTATGAAATAATACTTCCCGCAATCATCATCGGATTATTTATGGGAACATTTATAACCGGCGCAAAAGAATTTTATAAAATAATTGATGAAAAATTTATTGGCTATAACTATTGGCTATTTGGGCTTTTGATAGCTTTACTTCTTTTGGCTATCCTTATTATTATCAGAAGAAAACTATCATTTTCCACCGTAATTTTAGTATTAATCTTTATTCCTATTTATTTTACTAATGGTTTTAGTTTTATCAACAACCGGTTTTATACGGCACCTTATCAAAAATCATTTGTTATTTTAGAAAAAAGCAGCCATAAAAAAGATGATGAAGAAACGGATATTTATCAAGTCAGTATCAGAAAAGATAATCGTATCATAGATGTTATGATTCCAAAGAAAATATGGCTCAAAAAAAAGAAAAAAGATTCCATTAAACTGGAATTAGCCAAAGGATATTTTGGTTATGAATTTGTTTTAAAAACGGTTGAATAAACAAATTTTAAATAATTTTCAATAACGCTATTTTTTACTAACTTTACAATTTAAATGAACTTTCATTTATCAATTTACCAATATGTTTAAACACAACATAATCAATTTATCACCGGACTTAATCAATCTGATATTGGTCTTGGCTTTTTCATTGGCTATCGGCTTAGAGTTGCGTCAAAACAATCTTAAAGCCAAAATCGGTAGCTTGTTTGGCACAGATCGTACTCATTTGTTTATCGGATTGTTGGGATATATTCTTTTTGTATTGTCCGGCAAACAACTGATTTTATATCTTGCCGGTGGCTTAGCACTACTGATTTTATTGGCTATTTATTATCATCATAAAATTGTAGAAAACAAAAGTTTCGGTATTACAACGATTCTTGTCGCTCTGATAACTTATACTTTGGCGCCTTTAATATATACCAAACCTTTATGGTTGAGCATTGCCGTTGTTACGATTGTCTTGATTGTGGTGGAATTAAAAAACTTCTTTTGGCAACTCAGTGGCAAATTTGATGAAAACGAGTTTATCACGCTAGCTAAATTTTTATTGATTTCCGGGGTGATATTACCCCTATTGTCTAATCAGCCAATCAGTGAACAAATTCCGGTATCGCCTTTTAAAATTTGGGCTGCCGTAGTAGCTATTTCCGGCATTTCTTACCTTAGTTATTTGATTAAAAAATTTATTTTTCCGGACAAAGGCGCGTTTATTACCGGATTGCTCGGCGGTTTATACAGTAGCACGGCAACGGCTGTGGTATTGGCAAAAAAAAGCAAATATGCCAATGATCTGTATCAAATAGCCGCAGCCATTATTTTGGCTACCGGCATGATGTATGTTCGCATCTTGATTTTGGCTTTTATTTTTAATCAACAAGCCGGTGAATCCCTGACTTTAGCATTATTGAGTTTGGCAGCTGTATCTGCTTTGGCAGCCGGTCTGATATTTAAAAAAGCGGATAAAAATTTGTCTGAAAAACAAGATTTTAAAGAAACCGAAGTCAAAAATCCTTTGGAATTTAAAACGGCTTTACTCTTTGCGTTTTTGTTTCTGTTTTTTTCACTTTTAACGCATTATGTATTACAATGGTACGGACATCAAGGTTTGCATATTTTATCCTTTATAGTCGGGGTAACTGACATCGATCCGTTTTTGTTGAGTTTGTTTACGGGAAAATACCAAATACTGTTGCCTACTTTGATAAAAGCCGTTTTGATTGCGACGCTTAGTAACAATTTGATGAAACTGTTATATGTATTGTCTTTGGGTAGTCCAAAAATTCGCAAGCCGGTATTATGGGGGTTCGGTTTGGTGATTTTGGTTAATTTACTTTTTATTTGGCTGTAAGTTATTCATTTGCAAATGCGCGGTCATCAAACTCACCAATCCGGCTGTCTCAGTACGTAAGCGGTTGGGTGAAATGCGAACGGTTTTAAAAGCATTATCGCGGGCTTTTTGTATTTCGATATCGCTAAAACCACCTTCGGGTCCTATCAAAATTAAAATGTCTTGTTGGGGTATAATACTACCGAACAAAGCATTGTCCGCTTGACAAAAGGCCATAAATTTTTGAGTATTTTCAACATTTTGCTCGATCAATTTATCAAACGGCATCAAATCATTGAGTTTGGGTTTGTATGCTTGTAAGGATTGTTTCATAGCCGATACCACAATTTTGTCATAACGGGTCAAATTGATTTTTTTACGTTCGGAATAACGGGTCAAAATAGGCGTAATTTCATCAATCCCGATTTCGACGGCTTTTTCCAAAAACCACTCATAGCGGTCATTGCTCTTGGTTGGTGCCATAGCGATATGAATCCGGTACGGCCGTCTGTCCTTTTTAGTAACCGATAAAATATTGATTTGCGTATGCTTAGGGTCTGCAGTTGTGATTATTGCTTCAAACCAATCGCCTTTACCATTGGTTAGATATAAAATTTCATCGTTTTTTTTTCGCAATGATTTGACAATATGACGGCTTTCATTTTTATCAAACGTATAATTTTTGCTATCAGGACTTAAGTCCGGTGCATAAAATAAATTCATTTTTATATATTTGGCATTTTGTTTGTAGCAAATATACATATGTTTCGATTATATCTTATTCTAATTTTGTACTTTTTAAGTCCATCGATGTCTGCGCAACAAAATAAGCCCTTGAGAATCATACACTTTGCCGGTATCGATTGGTATGTACGTTCCGGACAAGGCAATCCGGATGACAACTTGTGGCAAGACGATGCGCAATCGGTTTGGGTTGATAAGCAACAGCGTTTGCATTTAAAACTGCGACAAATTAACGGTAAATGGTATGCGGCGGAAATTAGAAGTATCCAACCGACTCATTACGGTATTCATAGATTTTATGTAGCCAATCGTATGGATTTATTGGATAAAAATGTGGTAGCCGGCATTTTTATTTATAAAGGACACAATCAAGAAATGGATATTGAGTTTTCAAAATGGCGACAAGCGCACGCCCCCAATGCACAGTTTGTGGTGCAACCGGAACAAACCGGTAATGTTTTTAAATTCAATTTGAAACTTCAAGGCGATTATTCAACACATTTGATTAATTGGCAAGCTGATTATATTGATTTTCACAGTTTTTACGGACACAATATATTGCCCCCCGATTCTAATTTTGAGATTGCGCAATGGTCATATCGACAAAAAAAATTGAGAGATGACGGGCAATATTACATTCATATCAATTTATGGTTGTCAAAAAATCAGCCGCCTGCCAACGCTAAAGAAGCAGAGCTTATCATTGCAAGCTTGGATACCCCGATTTCACCTATTATTCTTAAAAAAGGGAAAGTTTATAAGAACGTCACCCTTTATCCTAATCAATCTTACGACCATATTTTTGCTTACGTTTACGATGCCAAACAAGTGTCTTATATTTTATACAACTCTGAAAATAAAGCTGTTAAAAAAAATAATATAGATAATAATCATTTTGAAATCGATTTTACACACTTACCCAAGGGAAATTATAAATTGATTATTCAAAACAGCACAAAGAAATATATTTACAACTTGCAAAAAAATTATTAGTCCAAAGCCAACAGCCACTCATTAAATGCTTGCATGGCTTGATAATGTTGTACAATGAATGCTGCCAAATCTTTTTGGTTTAAAATATTTTCAGGCGTATAATATTTAATGGTGTAAAACTGCTTGTTTAACAAAAACGGATATTGTCTAGCAAGCTCTTGCCACTGCTTCACCGGTAAACGTTTGTTACGTTCCGCTTTAAAACCATCAGGAAATTGTTTCAAAATTTGTTTATCGTTCAAAACAGCTTCAAAAACAACCGGATTGTCTGCTATTTTTTCTCTTATTTTGTACAATGTTTCTTTATCGGGACGGTATAAACCACCGGCAATAAAATTTTCGCCGGGACCGAATTGGAAATATATTTCGGGGTATCGGGTATTTTTGCGTCCAACCCGACTCACAGCAGCGCCCATCCATAATTTATAAGGACTCTTATCTTTAGAAAAACGCGTATCACGATAAAACCGGAAAGCCGCTTGTTTATAATCAATTTGTATCGCCGGATCTATTTGCTGCATTAAATCAATCACCTGATAAGTAAGTTCTTTAAATGGAAAAAAAACATCCTTTTCGTATGTCTCTTTGTGCAATTTAAACCATTCACGGTCATTATTGGCAGCAACATCTTTTATAAATTGATAAAATTGCGGTGTAATTAGTCCTTTTTCACTCATAATTAATGTGAAATTTTAACTTATTTAATGAAAATATTATTTTTTTATAAACAAATCTACGTTATTTAATAATAATTTCAAAAAAATACATCAAATAAAAGACTTGTAAGTTTCTTTTTAAACAAAAAATCTTACTTTTAGCTTAATTTTAATTTAACTAAAAATGAACTATGATGAAAAAACAAATTAATTTGAAATTACTGTTTTTACTATTTGGTTTACTAAGTGGTATAAGCAGTTATGCACAAATAGCCGTGAGCGGTAAAGTAACCGACTCAAAGGGCGAACCCTTACCGGGTGTTGAAATAGTTATCGTTGGTACACAAAACGGTACCGTAACGGACTTTGATGGCAATTACACGCTTAATGCCAAAAAAGGTGACAAAATTAAGGCAACGTTTGTTGGTATGTCGCCAAAAACAAAAACTGTTACCGGACCTAAATTAGATTTCGTTTTAAAAGACGATGCGCTTGGTTTAGACGAAGTCGTAGTAACGGCTCAAAGTGGTATGGTAACTAAAAAACAATTGGGTAGTGTCATCAATACGGTCAAAATGGATAAAATCGGGACACGTACTGTTTCAAATGCTGCAGAAGCATTACAAGGCGCTTTACCGGGGGCTCGTATCATGAGAAATTCCGGTTCGGTAGCACCGAGTATTTCTATTCGTTTGCGCGGACCTTCTACGGTTTTAGGTAGTTCTGATCCCCTGATTATGGTTGACGGTATGATTATCAACAATGATACACGAAGCGCCATTGGATCCGGTGGTAGTTCCGATCCTTTATCAGATATAGATTTGAACGATATTGACCATATCGAAATTTTGAAAGGACCGGCTGCTTCAGCAATGTATGGTTCTATGGCAAGTAACGGTATTATCCAAATTTTTACCAAACACGGTAAAACCGGAAAACCCAGTGTAACAGTTACTTCCAGCATGAATATCAATCAAATCAGAAAATATAAGCCCTACAATAAGGTCTTATTAACTTGGGCAACAGATCCTAATACCGGTGATTTGATTACTGTGCCTATTGAAAAACGTTATGACTATCAAAGCTATATTTTTCATAAAGCTTATGGGTCGTATAATAGTGTAAAAATCAGTGGTGGAACGGACTGGACCAAATATTCTTTAAGCGGTTCTATTCTGGATAATGAAGGAATAATTAGAAATTCCAGTTATAATCGCAAAAATATCAACTTGAAATTAAATCAAAAGATAGCCAAATGGTTAAAAGTTAACTTGGGAGTCATTTATTCCAATAACAAAACCAAGGAAATACCTTATGCTTATGCTTCAAGTTTTAAGTATGCACCTCTACAATCCATCTTATTTGCAGATAACAGTACCAATCCGGTTAATCCTGATGGCACATACAATAGCTTAGGTTGGATGGGAAATCCTTATGAAAGTATCGATAAGATTGATGCTAACTTAAATATCGACCGTATTATTAACAACTTTACGGTTAATATGAAACCGATAGAAAATCTTAGTATTGATTACATTTTCGGTTACGATCATACCGGATCCAACAGTCGCTTTAAAGTCCCTTACGGGTTTGGAGCTGATCATGATGGTGATTTGAGATTTGCACAAAACAAATATGATATTTTAAGCTCTCATATCAAAGCCAATTATAATTACAATATTACCGATAACATCAAAGCTTCAACCGGAGCCGGTTATCAATATTTGTATAATAAAAAACATTTCAATATTCAACACAACCCGACCCTGTCTATTTTTGACAATTTGGATGTGATGAACGGTTCCAATAGTATTGTAGCTACTAGCTCTATATACGAATATGCTATTTGGGGAACATGGGTACAACAACATTTTAACTTTTATGACAAATTCCATTTAACCTTAGGTGGACGTTGGGATAAAGCTTCTACTTTTGGTGACAATGTCCAAACTTTTTATCCGAAAGTCAGTGGCTCTTTAGTTTTATCCGACTTTGATTTTTGGAAAAATTCTTTAGGAAACTTTGTCAATTCTTTTAAGTTAAGAGGCGCTTGGGGTGAAGCCGGAAATATGACTGCTTTAAACAGCGCTTCAAATATTAATGTAAAATACGGTTCTCTATACAGCTCTGATTCTTATTTGGGTCAAACCGTATATATTCCAAATACCAAGGATGGTAATGAACATATCAAACCGGAAGTAACCCGCGAACTTGAGTATGGTTTTGATGCATCATTTTTAGATGGCAAAGCCGGATTGGAATTTACCATTTATCATCAAGATGTTAAAGACTTATTACTGAACACGGTTATGGCTCCTTCATCAGGTTTTGCTTCACGAGTTGACAATGTCGGCACTTTGACAAATGATGGTTTGGAGGTTAGTTTAAAAGCCGTTCCTTATCAAAATAAATCATTCCGTTGGGATACTTCCATTAATTACTCTACTAATAAAAATAAAGTATCTAATATCACCGGTGGATTTAAAACTTTGGGTGGCTATGGTACTTCTATCGCGGCAAACGGTTATCCGCTTGGCGTATTCTATGGTTATTTCTATGCTACTGATGCCAATGGTAATTGGGTATTGGATGCTAATGGAAATCCACAAAGAGCTCGTGGTATTCAAATAGATAAAGACGGCGATGGCTTCCCTGAAAGTTATGAACAACAATTTGATAGCAACGGACAACCAACCGGAACTAAATTGAAAAAAGTAATCGGTGATCCTAATCCTGATTATATTGTATCCTTCAACAACAGTTTCAAATACAAAAATTTCGGTTTATATGTTTCAATTGATGCCGTTCAAGGATTTGATATTTTCAGTTGGGATAAACGTATGGGACAATCTAAATCAACTTCATCAGGTGCTATTTTTACCGGATGGGAATTTGCAGGAGAAGATTTAGCAACCGGCAGACACGGTTGGTACGGTAGCCGCTTTTATATTTATGAGTCACATATAGAAGATGGTTCTTTTATCAAACTTAGAAATGTTTCATTGAGCTATGATTGGAATAAACCGGTTAAAGGTATAAAATCGGTACAATTTAACTTAAGTGGTTCCAACTTGATTTCTTGGGATCATTATTGGGGATATGACCCGGAAGTCAACTCTTGGGGAAAATCAAACGGAGCACGCTCTCAAGACTATGCGAACATTCCTATCCCTAAGGTTTATACGTTTGGCGTAAAATTAAAATTTTAAAAAATGAAAAAAATGAAAAAAATAAGTCTTTTAATATTACTAATTCTTTCCTTATCTGCTTGTCAGAAAGAATTTATAGATAAAAATGAGGTAACTGAAAAAGCTGCCTATGATACACCTGAAGCATATCAAGGTATTGTTTTGGGAATGACCAAAATTTTTACCACATCAACTCTGAAATATATCGTTAAAGGTCCCGGATTAACCGCCAAAGAATTGGGACGTGCCAATACTTATGTTTCAACAACACAATTATCAAATGGCGGTAAAGGTATTACTGATGATAATCCGACCGTTAATGGTATTTGGTCCGGATTACATCGTAGCCGTGGTATTGCCGAAAAAATATTATCACATATTGACAAGGTTACTTTTGTAAACGCTGACGAAGGCGTAGCATATAAAGCTTATGCTAAGTTTTTTAAAGGTTTAACCATAGGATATATGGCACAATACTGGGAAAAAGTTACATTAGATAATGACGCTGACAACAAAGCACAATTTGTTGATCGGTTAGACGGCTATCAAACCGCAATTGATTATTTAAATGAAGCCGAACATGATTTTGCTAATAATGCCAATGCAACTGCATTAATTAACGGTTTGATTTCTTATAATTTCTCGGTAATCGATGTGATTCATGTCTTAAAAGCCCGTTATTATATGGAATTGGGACAATACCAAGACGCCTATGATGAAGCCAATGCTGTTGATTTAACCACCAAATCGGAATGGGACTATGATGGTGGCGCTATTAAAAATCCGGTCTATGCTCAAATATTAGACCCGGGCGCTTCTTTAAACTATTTACCATTGGACCAACTCGGATTGTTGTCAGCACATACACTTGATACAGGTGACAACCGCGTCGATTTTTATCTGGATAATGCAGTAGTTATGCAAGATATTGATTGTAGTTTTGACTTACACAATCCTATAGGTTTTTGGGCTACTGCTTCCTCACCTATTCCGGTATATTTGCCCGGAGAAGTTATGCTACTTAAAGCCGAAGCTAAAGCCCGATTAAACGGCGCTGCAAACTTAGCCGAAGCTGTTACATTAATCAATGATGTCAGAACCAAAACACCCGGAAACGATCCGTTTGGTGTTGGTGCTTCGTTAGGACCTTGGACAGGTAATGCTACAAGCCAGCAAGATGTTTTGGATGAAATATATAAAAATTATGCAGCAGAATTGTACATGGAAGGTTTAAGATTCCCTATACATCGTCGATTTTTCCCTAATTATTTAGATAATGTCGATTGGAATCAAGTCGATCGTTGTAGTTTAGAGCGGGTAAATAATTTCTACCCTTATCCGGATAGTGAACGGGCTAATAATCCAAATTGTCCCCCTAATCCTGAATTCTAAATTATTTTCCGTAATAAAAAAGTAAAAGAAAGCTGTCCGGTTGAGACGGCTTTCTTTATTTCTTAACTAAATTTTTACACCCGTATTTTGCCTCATCAAACAAAGTTACTTACTTTTGTAGCTTAATTATTAGGTCAGGATATGGCCTAAATTTATTATCTTGCAGCAACATAAATACAACAAATGAAGAAACAAATTCAAAATATTGCAGTAATGACATCGGGAGGCGATGCCCCCGGAATGAATGCCGCAATTAGAGCAGTCGTTAGAACCGCTGTTTTTTATAAATTGGATCCTTTTGGAATTTACAGAGGATACGAAGGACTGATTGAAGGTGATATTGAACGTTTTAATGCCCGCAAAGTAAGCAATATTATCAACAGAGGCGGTACCATACTAAAAACCGCCCGATCTAAAGAATTTAGAACGGTAGAAGGTCGAAAAAAAGCTTTTGACCAATTAAAAAAACACAATATTGATGCTTTAATCGTCATAGGTGGAGACGGCTCTTTTACCGGTGCCAAAATCTTTGCGGAAGAATTTAATTTTCCCGTTATTGGTATCCCCGGTACCATTGACAACGATATTTTCGGAACCGATTTCACTATTGGATTTGATACCGCCAGCAATACGGCAACCGATGCCATAGATAAAATACGCGATACCGCTAGTTCTCATAACCGTTTATTTTTTATTGAAGTTATGGGACGCAATGCCGGATTTTTAGCGCTTTACAGTGGTATAGCCGGTGGAGCAGAAGAAATTTTGATACCCGAAGAAAATATCGGTATCGATAAATTGGTTGAATCATTACGACGTAGTAAACGTGCCGGTAAAACCAGTAGCATTGTTGTCGTGGCAGAAGGTGATAAAACCGGTAAAAATGTTTTTGAACTAGCCAAATATGTCGATGATAACCTTAAAGAATATGAATCACGTGTCGTGATTGTCGGACATATTCAACGTGGTGGTTCACCGACAACTTTTGACAGAGTATTGGCCAGCCGTCTTGGTGTAAAAGCTGTAGAAGCACTTTTAGATGGGCAAAATAAAATCATGGTAGGATTTAAAAATAATCATGTGGCATATACTTCATTAGAAGATGCTATTAGTTTAAATAGAACAATCAATAAAGAATTGTTAAATATCAGTGATATTTTAACAACCTAAAATAATATATCAAATCACAAAAATTAAAATTATGAGTGTTACAAAAATTGGAATAAACGGATTCGGACGTATAGGTAGATTAGCTTTTAGAGCTGCCATTAGAAATCCGAAAATTGAAGTCGTTGCTATCAACGATTTATTAGACACAGACTATTTGGCATATTTGCTCAAATATGATTCGGTTCACGGTAAATTTGACGGAGAAGTTTCTGTGGACGGAGATCATTTGGTAGTAAATGGGAAAAAAATCCGTGTGACAAAAGAACGTGACCCCGAAAATATCAATTGGGGTGCTGTTGATGTAGAATTTGTAGTAGAATCAACCGGTTTCTTTACCGATAAAGCTTTGGCTGAAAAACACTTAAAAGCCGGCGCTAAAAAAGTGATTATCTCAGCACCTTCAAAAGATGCACCCATGTTTGTTAAAGGGGTTAATCATACCGAATTAACCAAAGATATTAAAATATTTTCAAACGCTTCTTGTACAACTAACTGCTTAGCGCCTATATCTAAAGTATTGCACGACAATTTCGGTATTGTTGAAGGCCTGATGACCACTATTCATGCCGCTACTTCTACCCAAAAGGTGATTGATGCCCCTTCTAAAAAATGGCGTCGCGGACGGGCTGCTATCAACAATATTATCCCCACTTCTACCGGAGCGGCAAAAGCTGTCGGTAAAGTTATCCCCGATTTAAACGGTAAATTAACCGGTATGTCATTCCGTGTGCCTACGGCTGATGTATCGGTGGTGGATTTAACCGTCAAACTAGCCAAACCTACATCTTATGAAGCTATCATTGAAGCTATGAGAAAATCGGCAAATGGTGAAATGAAAGGTGTATTGCAAGTCGTAGATGATGAAGTGGTATCGCAAGATTTTGTTAGTGAAACCCACACATCATCAGTTGACGTTAAAGCCGGTATTGCTTTAAATGATACTTTCTTTAAAATTGTCAGTTGGTATGATAACGAATTCGGTTATGCTACCAAAGTTATCGAAATGATTGCCTATGCAGCAAGTTTATAATTACTGCAATAATTAATATATGTACTGG
>WFZY01000311.1 GCA_015489265.1 Flavobacteriaceae bacterium
AATGAGTTATGCTCGAGAATATGATACAATACCGATTTCCAGTCCAAATATACCGGAATTTCATTTTGGTAATACCGGTCCTGTAAATATGTGGGTAGAGTTTCAAACTTCCGATTATCAAATTTGGCGCGGTAGTTTTGAGTGTGGTGAATATGGTGTAAGGAAAATTGTGGAAATCGGTGAAAATAGATCTATAATAATTGCCAATGGCATAGCTTATCTTATTGACAATGATTTGAAAGAATTAATAAGGGTTTTAGATTATGATAATATCACTTTTGTTCACAAAATAAATACAAATGAAGTGCTTATTGTAAATTCTTTAGGTGTGGCAATTGTTGATGATAAAGGTGAGATAAATTTAGTTGTTGAATTTTTAGATTTAGGCGAATTCGAAATCCTTAGTGAAGATGAGAACTATATATTGGCTAAGGTTCTTGCTTCAGATTTTCAATGGGAAGAAAGGTTTTTAATACTTGATAAAACACACTGGATTTATAAAATAAAAAAGTATTTGTGATACTTAAAAAAAATCATATCTTTGCACACTGCTATTGGTAAGGTGGAATAGGATAGCAAAACAATTGAAAATCAAAGTCTAACGTCTTTCATTTTAATTTACCATAAACTATTCCGGTTAAAATGAAATACAAAAATTAATCAGCATGGCTGAAAATAAAGAAAATCAAGACGTGCAAGCACAAGAAGCTGCTGCACAAAACGAAGCACAAGACGTGCAAAAAGAAGAAGTAAAGGAAACGGCAGAAGCACAAGCAATGCCCGAAGAACAAAGTGCCGAAAATGTTCCGGCGCAAGTTGAAACGGAACAAGAAACAAAAGCGGAAGAAGTGCAAGAACAAGACCCGCAGAAGTTTTTAGAAGAATTTAATTGGGAAGCTTACGAACAAGGTATTGAGCCCATTAAAGATGAAAAACTGTTGGAGTTTGAAAAATTGGTTGAAGAAAAAATCAAAGTTCTTGATGAAAATGAAGTGATTGAAGGAACGGTTATCGGTATGACCGACCGTGATGTTATTATCGACATCAATTCTAAATCGGAAGGCGTGTTGCCACGCAACGAATTCCGTTACAATCCCGATTTAAAAGTCGGTGACAAAGTCGAAGTTATGGTGGTTCGTAAAGAAGACAAAAACGGACAATTGTTGTTGTCTCACAAACGTGCCCGTCAGCTCAAAGCTTGGGAACGTGTTAACGAAGCACTTGAAAACGACGAAATCGTTAAGGGGTATGTCAAAGCTCGTACCAAAGGTGGTATGATTGTCGATGTATTCGGTATTGAAGCTTTCTTGCCCGGCTCACAAATCGATGTCAAACCTATTCGCGATTATGATCAATACGTGGGTAAAACCATGGAATTTAAGATTGTTAAAATCAATCCCGAATTTAAAAACGTGGTGGTTTCTCACAAAGCACTTATTGAAGCCGACCTTGAAGAACAAAAACGTGAAATTATTTCCAAACTTGAAAAAGGTCAAGTTATCGAAGGAACCGTTAAAAATATTACATCATACGGCGTATTTGTCGATTTAGGTGGTGTTGACGGATTAATTCACATTACCGATTTGGCTTGGAAACGTATCAATCACCCCAGCGAAGTGGTCAATTTAGATGACACTTTAAAAGTGGTTATCCTTGATTTTGATGAGAAAAAATCTCGTATCCAACTCGGATTAAAACAATTGGAACCGCATCCTTGGGACAATTTGGATGAAAACTTGAAAGTGGGCGATAAAGTCAAAGGTAAAGTATCGGTTATTGCCGATTACGGTGCTTTTGTTGAAGTAGATCCCGGTGTTGAAGGATTGATTCACGTTTCTGAAATGTCTTGGAGTACCCATTTGCGTTCAGCTCAAGATTTTGTTAAAGAAGGCGAAGAAGTAGAAGCTGTTATCTTGTCATTAGACCGTGACGAACGTAAAATGTCGTTGGGAATGAAACAATTAACCCCTGATCCTTGGGCTGATATTGAGAAAAAATATCCGGTCGGTTCCAAACATAAAGGTATCGTTCGTAACTTTACCAACTTTGGTGCCTTTGTCGAATTGGAAGAAGGTGTGGACGGTTTGATTTACATTTCCGATTTGACTTGGAACAAACGAGTCAAACATCCTTCAGATGTCTTAAACATTGGTGATGAAGTAGAAGTTATTGTACTGGATGTTGATAAAGACGGTCGTAAATTGAGTTTGGGCTTAAAACAGTTACAAGAAAATGTTTGGGATACTTATGCTGACAAATATAATGTCGGTTCTGAACATGAAGGTGAAGTCAAAGAAGCCGCCGGTAAAGGTGCTACTGTTCTTTTAGATGGCGAAGTAGAAGCTTTTGCCCCCGGTCGCTTGATGATGAAAGAAGACGGTACCAAATTGAAAAAAGGTGAAAAAGCCAAATTCAAAGTTATCGAATTTGACAAAGACGCCCAAAAAATTGTTGTTTCCCATACCGCTACTTACAAAGAAGAAGAAGCCAGAATTGTTCGTGAGAACAAAGCCAAAATGGAAAGCGAACAGAAATCAACTTTGGGTGATTTAGATGCTTTGGCACAATTGAAAAAAGATATGGAAAAAGGTAAATAAGACTTCTTTTCATATACGATTTATAAAAAGCCGGTTGTTTTCAGCCGGCTTTTTTTGGATAAATTATTGAGAATACGATAAATAATCAACTACCAAAAAGTTTATATTTGCAATATAAAAAGAACCATTATGCGTGTTGTTATACAAAGAGTCAGTCAAGCCAAAGTAGAAGTAACAGGTAAAATAATAGGGGAAATCAAAACCGGATTATTGATACTGGTCGGAATAGAAAATGCCGATACGCAAGCAGACATCGATTGGTTGGTACACAAAATCAAAAATTTACGTATCTTTAATGATGAGCAAGGGGTGATGAACAAATCACTTTTGGATATAGAAGGAGAAGTCTTGATTATCAGTCAATTTACCTTGCATGCCAAGACTAAAAAAGGGCATCGACCGTCGTATATTCATGCTGCCAAACCGGATGTTGCCATACCACTTTATGAAGCTTTTATCCAAAAATTTAAAGAAAATTTTAAACAAAAAGTAGCCACCGGTCAGTTTGGTGCGATGATGTCGGTTAGTTTGGTCAACGAAGGTCCGGTTACCATTCTTATTGATACTAAAAATAAAGCATAATTTTTTTATGGCTTACTATTACTAGACCTAGTAGGTTTTTCCAACCTGCTAGGTCTGGTTAAAATTAGTGATAATCAGTATTTAGGTTTTTCCAATCTGCTAGGTCTGGTTAAAATTAATAATAATCGGTATTTAGGTTTGTCAAACCTGCTAGGTTTATTTAAATTATTGATTATCAATAAAAATTATCTATATATTTTC
>WFZY01000312.1 GCA_015489265.1 Flavobacteriaceae bacterium
ACAACGATGCAGATTTGCAAGAATTGCATGATGGTTTTATAGAAAATACTTTGACAAATTTCTACTTACCTTATGCCGTGGCGCCTAATTTTTTGATTAATGGAAAACTATATGCCATACCAATGGCTATCGAAGAAAGTTCCGTAGTAGCAGCAGCAGCAAAAGCAGCCAAATTTTGGTTAGACAAAGGTGGTTTTAAAACCGAAGTTATCGATACTGAAAAATTAGGGCATATTCATTTTACTTATACCGGTACAACAGCGGAATTGATTCGGTTTTTCAGACAAAATCGTGATACAATATTACAATCTGTAGCCGGTATGCAAGCCGGCATGCAAAAGCGGGGTGGTGGTATCAAAGATATTAGTTTGATAGATAAAACCGCTGCAATGCCTGATTATTACCAAATAGAATTTCAATTTGATACTGCTGATGCTATGGGGGCTAATTTTATCAATTCAGTATTAGAAGAAGCTGCAGAAACTTTACAAAATTTGGCTCAAAAACAATTATCCGGAAATTTGGAAATAGTGATGCGTATTTTATCCAATTATACTCCGGATTGTCGTGTAAAAGCATCGGTTAGTTGCTCTGTTGACGACTTACAAACTGAAAATTTATCGGGCGAAGCATATGCCCGCAGATTTATACAAGCTATTAAAATAGCTGAAGTAGAACCTTATAGAGCTGTTACGCACAATAAAGGTATCATGAATGGTATTGACGCGGTGGTCATCGCTACCGGTAACGATTTTAGAGCTGTCGAAGCCAATGTGCACGCTTATGCCGGCAGAAACGGACAATACACCTCGCTGTCGCATGCCGAAATTAAAGATGATTGGTTACACTATTGGTTAGAAATACCCTTAGCGGTTGGTACCGTAGGTGGTATAACGGCAATACATCCTTTGGTGCGGTTTTCACTACAATTACTGCAAAACCCGTCTGCCAAAGATTTGATGCAAATCATAGCGGCAGCGGGCTTGGCTCAAAATTTTGCAGCAGTTAATTCGTTGATAACCGATGGTATTCAAAAAGGACATATGAAGATGCACCTAAACAACCTCTTAAGCTTTCTTAAAGCCACCCCTGAAGAACGACAAAGAGCAGAAATGTATTTTGTCAATAAAAAAGTCAGCTTTAAAGCTTTGAAAGATTTATTGGGGCGAGATTGATTATAAATCTAATCGTTTATCCCGCCTCTACAAAATAAATCTTTGTTTCTGACTGTCGCAGGTATTCGCATTTCAATCTATTCTATTTAGCCATTAAAGCTTCAATTTCTTCTACTGTTATCGGAATATTCTTCATCAAATTAACCGGTTCGCCCTCTTCTTGAATAACATAGTCATCTTCAATACGAACCCCGATTCCTTCTTCGGGAATATAAATGCCCGGCTCAACGGTAAAAACCATACCCGCTTGCATCGGTTCTTCGAGTATGCCATAATCATGTGTATCTAAGCCCATATGATGAGAGGTGCCGTGCATAAAATATTTTTTATAGGCAGGCCATTCAGTATCTTCGTTTTTAATATCTTCTTCTGTCAATAAACCGAGCTTGATGAGTTCTTTTTCCATAATGCGTCCTACTTTATCTTGGTATTCCGCCCAAATAACACCGGGTTTCAGCATTTTGGCAGCCGCATCTTTAACCCGTAAAACGGCTTCATAAACTTCTTTTTGACGGGGCGAAAATTTACCGTTTGCCGGCACACAGCGGGTCATATCCGAAGCCCAATTACCATATTCGGCTCCAACATCGAGCAGGATTAAATCGCCATCTTTGATTTCGGCATCGTTTTCAATATAATGTAACACATTGGCATTAGCTCCGCTGGCAATAATGGGGGTATAGGCAAAACCTTTGGAACCGCGACGTAAAAATTCGTGGGCAAATTCGGCTTCTAATTCGTATTCTTTCATACCGGGACGCACTTTATCTAAAATACGTTTAAATCCGGCTTCGGTAATATTGCAAGCTTTTTGAATTTGGGCTATTTCTTCCGGTTCTTTTACACTGCGTAAACGTTGCAAAATAGGATTACTACGTTCAAATTTATGTCCCGGAAACAGTGCTTTTGCTTTTTTGATAAAACGATCTTCACGGGTTTCCACCTCGGTAGATGCCCGATAATGTTCGTTCGTATTGATATAAATGTTTTCTGCTTGAAAAGCTAATTTTTTCAGTAGTGCATCAAAATCTTGCAACCAGTGTACGTTTTTAATACCGGTGCGTTCTGTCGCCTTTTCTTTGGTCAATTTTTCGCCTTCCCAAACTTTAATATGGTCGTTGGTTTCTCTTAAAAAAAGGATTTCCCGATTGTTAGGATCAGGTGCATCCGGAAACAATAGTAAAATGGTTTCTTCCTGATCAACGCCGGTCAGATAAAAAATATCACGATGTTGGGCAAACGGCAAAGTGCTGTCTGCACTTACCGGATAAATATCATTAGAATTAAAAACAGCAATGGATTTTGGTTTCATTTGCGCCATAAATTTTTGGCGGTTTTTTTTATATAAACTAGCCGGAAGTGGTTCGTATCTCATAATTGTAGTTTTTTAATTTTGTGCATAAAATTACACTTTTTTAATAACATATTAAGAAATTTATATTCTTTATTTCCGATTAATTATTTTGTGCCCCTTCTATAATCCATTGCTTAATGGTATTGATTTGCGCTGCTGATAAATTGCCTCCTAGCGGCATATTGCTACCATAAGTACCCGAACCATCAATTTTTTTATATAAAACCGAATTCTCAGCGTCACCGGGAACCACTCTTTTGGCAGAATAGCCCGAAGCATTGACATTGACTAATTGGCTATAAGAATGGGCAGTAGTTAAATCCAAATTACCCGAACTGGGATGACAAGATATGCAGTTTTGGTCAAAAATGGGTTGAACGTCATTGGCAAAACTAATATTTTCAGTTGCTTGATTATCATCTACCGGTCCGGTATCTTTTGAACAATTGTATAAAGTGAATGTGATTAAAATAAGAATACTTAAATATGTTTTTTTCATAGTGTTTTTGTTTTATTAAAATTTGAAAATCAATGAATTGTAATAATTCTATTAAAAATATCTAACCAAATTAAACCCGAGCATAAAACCGTCTTTTGGATAGCGTAAAGTTTGGTTAAAAAAGAGATTTTGGGATAATATTCTATCCGAATTAGTCAAAGTTATTTGAAAAACATGGTTCCCACTACTGGCTACTTCATAAGCCAAAGAAATAGGCATGGTTTTATGATGTGTATTTGGCATAATTTCCAAATCAATGGCGGATTTTAATCCGGTTTTGTATCGTAAACTTAACGGCACGGCTATAACATAAGCTTTTTCTTCAGGTTTGGTTGCATAAGGTGTCAGGTTGCGCCAAACCAATTCCGCAGTCACTTGAGCCGACAGTTTATTACTGAATTGGCGTGACACAATTAATTGTGTATCATAATATAACCGGTGGTAAAATTTATAATCAAATTTACGACCGTCAGCAAAAGTAGCTTGAGCAGAATATTGCGGTGCATTCTCGGTAGTAACGGCAATGTTTTCATAAAACGCTATACTCACCGGATATTTCTCGTCAGTGGTTTGCTTAAAAATCAGATATTTACCACCGATATCGTAAAATTTACCGTAGCGGGTGCGTCCTATTTCAAACATTAGACGTTTGCTGACCGGAATTTCAAAACTAAACCGGATATTGGAAGCCAAGTCTAAGCCCAAAAAATTCTGAATCATATTTTCATCAAACTTCGTAGCCCCGAAACGGTGCTGGATACCGAAACCAAAACCTTTGGTTTGACGGATGAAAGTTGTTTTGGCATTAATTAATTGCGAAAATGCAAAACTTTCTACTTCATTAGAACTTTTCGTGGTTTTAATTTTTTTATCCATAGCAGATGGGGTTTTTCCTAATTTTCTAATGTATTTTACAACCGCCCAACGATCTTCTTCGGATAACATATTTTTGTAAGATGCCATAACCCCGCGTCCTTCGGTAATTTTCCAAAATATTTCGCCGTCTGTTTGTTGTTGCACTTGTGGCGAACTTAAATTTGCCGGTGGCGGATTTAAAGTTTTAAGCATTACCGGATTGCCTGTCCCGTATTTGCCGTGACATGACACACATAAAGATTGGAATATTTTTTGTCCTTTTGTTATAGTTTCAGCTGTTTCACTCAAAGGGTTTTGTAATTGTTTGGCTTTTTCCGGAGCTTGCCAATGCTTTTGGGCATTAAGGTAAAAAAATCCAAAAATTACTAGAAAAATAGATAAAAATTGCTTCATACCTTTAGTTTTTGGTTAGATTCCAAATATACATCAAAAAAGTCAAAATCGGATTCAATTCTTCAATAAAACCGGTCATTTCGATACACCCCGTCTCGACAAAAGTCGGGACGGGGCACTCAATGACCTATGCTTTCAATTCTTCCATTCCTCAAATTAGAAGCAGATATATTGTAGGAAACAATAAGTAATTACCAAAGCGTAGAACTATATTTGAAACAGTGAAAATTCATCAAATCATCAAATCAAAAGCAGAAACAAGGTTTGAAACAAACAACAACTATCAAAGCGCCAAATAGACTACAAAGCAGGAAAATTCCTCACTTCCTCATTTCCTTAAATTAGAAGCAGAAATAAAATCAGAAGTTAAAAATACGCTTTAAAGAACTCAGTATTCAATGAAGTAGATAACCATCAAGAAATAAACCTCAAACGTATCAATAAAAGCCGTAAATTTGCCGTTATTATCATTTTAAATAAATTCCACTATGAAAAAACTTATTTTATTATTGATTGGCATTAGCTTTTTAACCTCCTGTCAAAAAGAAGCCAAAACCGCTTTTGTAAAAACCGAAACTATATTTAAAGATTACAAAGGCATCAAAGACCAAGAAGCTGTTTTCAAGAAAAAACAAGAAGCTTTTACCAAAAAATACGATTCTATAGTGCAAAATTGGCGTAAGGAAGTGATGGCATTTCAACAAAAAGCCGCTAAAATGCCGCCTAAAAAAGCACAACAAAAAGATCAAGAATTGTATCAAAAGCAACAAATCATCCAACAGATGCAACAACAAGAAAGTGCCAAATTGACTGCCGAGATACAAAAACAAACCGACTCTATCATCAAAAAAATATATGATTTCTTTGATGATTATGGTAAAAAGAACGGTTATAAATATATTTATGGTAAAAACAATACCGGTGCTTTAATGTATGGAGATGCTAAATTAGACATCACCGATGAGGTCTTAAAAGCATTGGATGCGGCTTATGAAGCATCTAAAAAGTAAAGTTTATTATTTGAAGTCATATTCATCATCAAATAACTCTATAAAACATTAAGCAAAAGACTGTTCTCATTTTTCAATTTACTATCATAATTGACAAATATTCTAAACATAGAAACGGCAACAAAAAATTGTTCGGTATCATTGGGTACTGACGGACAATTACTTGATGTGTTGGAATATGCCGGTGAGAATTATTCACATGCTGAAAAATTGCACGTTTTCATCAAACAAATATTAGATAAAAACCGGCTTAAAACCAAAGATTTAAATGCTATAGCGGTTAGTATGGGACCGGGCTCTTATACCGGATTACGTATAGGCGTATCAACTGCCAAAGGTTTGGCATACAGTTTAAACATTCCTTTGATAGCTGTTTCAACTTTAGAAGTTTTGGCTCGTAAAATTAATATGGAAAGCGGATATATCATTCCGGTTATCGATGCGCGTCGTATGGAAGTTTATAGCGCGGTTTATGACACGCAATATCATTTGGTTCGAAAAGTTCAAGCAGATTTGTTGGAAGATAATCCTTTTAATGTTTATTTAAACGAGAAACCGGTTCTGTTTGTAGGTGATGCAGTCCCTAAAATGCAAGATTTTTTGTCTCATCCCAATGCTGTTTTTTCCAACGAAAGATATCCATCCGCAAAAGAAATGATACAACCGGCTTTTCATAAATTTTTAAAACAAGATTTTGAAAATACCGCTTATTTCGAGCCATTTTATTTAAAAGATTTTATTGTTACGCGAAAATAAGACAAGCTATAAATTAAATATACTATTTTCAATTAGTTAACGTTGTATATCTTATAAATAAATTCTACTTTTGTAAAATAATTTTTAACACAAACAAACACCAATGGAAACACAAGTAAACAATTCAGGCATCTTAAAAGTATTAGTAGCTTTATTAGGTATCGGTATTTTAGGTTTAGGATATTACACCTATGATATGTACAATGATTCACAGGAAGCACAACAAGTGCTACAGCAAGAAAAAGAACAAGTCATCAATGAACTGAATGATTTGAAAGTCAATTACGACCAAGCGCTTCAAGAAAAAACCGAAGTCTCTCAAAAATTTGAAGAAGCTAAAAGCCGTATTGAAGCTTTAATTGCCGAAGTTAAAAAACAAAAAAAGATTACTGCCGGTGTGCTTCACAAGTACAAACGTGAAATTGCAGCACTTAAAGCCCAACGTGATAAGTTATACAAATTGGCCGATTCACTACGTGCTGCCAATATGCAACTCGTTACGGAAAATGACAGTTTAAACACCAATTTAACACAGCAAAAGCAGTTTAATGACACTTTGCTTAATAAAAATGAGCAATTATCTCAAACCTTAAACAAAGCAAAAATTTTATACCCGACCAATATTGCTGCTCAAGGTGTTAAAATTAAGAGTTCCGGAAAAGTCGTAGAAACATCTAAATATAAACGTGCTACCGACATTAGAGTCTGTTTTACGGTTCCTAAAAATGATATTTTGGAAAACGGTAATCAAAAATTTTATGTACGTATTGTGAACCCCGCAGGAGCAGTTATCGGCAGCCAAGAAACCATTGAAGTGGATGGACAAAACATCATGATTAGCGGTGCTGAAGATGTTATTTATGAAAACAAAGCTTTAAAAGTTTGTATTTTTGTTAAACCGCATGATAAAAAACAAGAATTTATCAAAGGCAAATATAACGTTGATTTGTATCACAACGGTCATAAAGTCGGTTCAACAAGTTTTGAATTGGAAGGTGGCATCTTTTAAATTGCCGGCTATTTAAAAAATTGTAAATTTCAATCAATAAAGCTATCTTTGTTCGCTCAAAGGTAGCTTTTTTCATACCTTTTAATCAAATTAAAAAATCAAAAAAGTTTTTCAAAAATGAGTGACGATCAATTTAAAAAAGTTTTATCACATGCCAAAGAATATGGTTTTGTTTTTCCTTCCAGCGAAATTTATGACGGACTGAGTGCCGTATACGATTACGGTCCGAACGGTGTGGAACTCAAACGCAATATTCGTAATTATTGGTGGCAAGCCATGACGCAGTTACATCAAAATATAGTCGGGCTGGATGCCGCTATTTTTATGCATCCGACCACATGGAAAGCTTCCGGTCATGTCGATGCTTTTAACGATCCGCTTATTGATAATAAAGACAGTAAAAAACGCTACCGTGCCGATGTTTTGATTGAAGATTATGCCGAAAAATTGGAACAAAAAGTCCAAAAAGAAATCAAAAAAGCCCGTAAACGTTTCGGTGACGATTTTGATGAAGCCCAATTTGTAGCCACCCACCCGCGTGTGGTTAAGTATCGGGGACAACAAAAAGAAATCTTGCAACGTATGGCAAAGTCGTTGGAAAACAACGATTTGGCTGATGTCAAAGCTTTGATAGAAGAACTCGGTATAGCCGATCCGGTATCGGGCAGTAAAAACTGGACTAATGTTAAGCAGTTTAATTTAATGTTTGGCACCAAACTCGGCGCTTCTGCCGAAAATGCTACCGATTTATACTTACGTCCGGAAACGGCACAAGGTATTTTTGTCAATTTTTTAAATGTGCAAAAAACCATGCGGATGAAAATTCCCTTTGGCATTGCCCAAACCGGAAAGGCTTTTCGTAATGAAATCGTAGCGCGGCAGTTTATCTTTCGTATGCGTGAGTTTGAGCAAATGGAAATGCAATTTTTTGTGCGTCCCGGCACCCAAAAAGAGTGGTTTGAAAAATGGAAAGAAGAACGTTTAAAATGGCATAAATCGCTTGGTTTCGGTGATGATTATTACCGTTTTCACGACCACGAAAAATTAGCCCACTATGCCGATGCCGCTACCGATATTGAGTTTAAATTTCCTTTCGGTTTTAAAGAATTGGAAGGGATTCATTCACGCACCGATTTTGACCTGTCACAACACGAAAAATTTTCGGGTAAAAAAATGCAATATTTCGACCCCGAAATCAATGAACGCTATACGCCTTACGTTATTGAAACATCCATTGGTTTGGACCGTATGTTTTTGGCGGTTTTCTCAGCGGCTTTGCAAGACGAAACTTTACCCGACGGTTCGAGCCGCGTCGTGATGAAAATCCCGGCTATTTTAGCACCTACCAAAGTAGCGGTTTTACCGTTGCTTAAAAAAGACGAATTGCCCGATATTGCCAAACAAATTATAGACGATTTAAAATGGGATTTCAAAGTGCAATACGACGAAAAAGATGCTATCGGACGCCGTTATCGACGGCAAGATGCCGTAGGAACACCTTATTGCGTAACGGTTGATCACCAAACCAAAGATGATGGCACCGTAACCTTACGAGACAGAGATACTATGGAGCAAATTCGTATTCCTATTGCCGAACTGCGCCAACATATAGCCGGCAAATTTGATTTACGGAATTGGTTGAAGTTATAAGCTGTATAGGTAATATTTGTGAATTATAACCAATTTTATATATATTTAGATTGAAAAATCTATAAAGTAACAGAAAGTAATGACCTGATAGGTTTTATAAACCTGTCAGGTCTCTATAAGCATTGATATAATGCCTTAATAGACATACGTCAAGTAACCCAATACCCAATAAAAGTGTTAGTTCCCCAACAGCAACCATATAACCAACAACTCAACGATTGTCTTTTGCGTAAAAAGGACATCACTTTGGTTGTAAAACGCGAAGATGTTTTACACGAACATGTTTCGGGCAATAAGTTTCGTAAGCTTTATTACAATGTAATTACGGCACAAGATAAAGGTTACGACACTTTGTTGACCTTTGGTGGTGCTTACAGCAACCATATTGCCGCGACGGCTGCTGCCGGAAATGAATTGGGAATTAAAACGATCGGTGTGATACGCGGTGATGAACTTGGTGAAAATTTGGAACGAACTTTATCGGAAAACCCGACTTTGCGTTTTGCTGTTTCGCAAGGCATGCAATTGCATTTTGTCAGTCGTAAGGCATATAGAGAAAAGACCAAACCGGAATTTATTGCCAATCTTTTTCAATTATTCGGCAATTTTTATTTAGTGCCGGAAGGCGGTACAAATGAATTGGCCGTAAAAGGTACCGAAGAAATCTTAACACCGGAAGATAAAGAATTTGACTACATCTGTTCGGCTGTCGGAACCGGCGGCACCATTGCCGGATTAATAAATTCTGCGCGACCACATCAAAAAGTCTTAGGTTTTCCGGCATTAAAAGAACAATTTTTACATCAAAATATTGCCAAATATGTCAATTCGGATAATTGGGAACTGATCAGAGATTACAATTTTGGCGGTTTTGCTAAGATTGATAAAAAATTGGTGGATTTTATCAACATGGCCAACAGCTTGCACAATTTGCCGCTTGACCCCGTTTATACAGGTAAAATGCTTTATGGCATTATTGATTTGATCAAAAAAGATTATTTCCCGAAAGGCAGTAAAATATTAGCCATTCATACCGGTGGTTTGCAAGGTAAAGACGGCATGAATATCAGATTGAAAAAAAAGGGAATGCCTTTATTGATTTAAGTTCTTAAAATTAAAAAAGTCCGGCACATCATGTACCGGACTTTTTTAAGTAAAATTAATTATAAAGATTTACCTATTTTTGTTCCTCAGATTTTTCTTCATCTTTAACGATTAAAAACTCAGAACGTCTGTTAAGTTGATATTGTTCTTTGGTACAAGGCGAACATTTTACAGCCGGTTCACTTTCACCTTTACCTTCGGCAGATAATCTGGAAGCGTCAATACCCTTTGAAACAATATATTCCATAGTTGACTTGGCACGTTTTTCAGATAATTTTTGGTTATATTCGGCTGTACCTCTACTATCGGTATGAGAAACAATATGAATTTTCAATTCGGGATATTTTTTCATGGCTTCTACCACTTTATCTAACTCAAAAGCAGCATCACGACGGATATTCCATTTATCAAAATCAAAATAAATAGGATTGATGTCCAGTTCTTTAACCGTAATGATTTTTTCGATAGGATTCAAAGCTATTTTAACCGCCACTTCTTCATCGTCAGTAGGGGCTACATTGACTTTGTTATTTTCATATTCTTCCGCTCTACCTTCTACTGCTACATTTTGATTACATTCTATTAAGAAATCGGCATGACCTTCATCGTCGGTCAATTTGGTTTTAATAGGATTACCATCCTTATCGGTTAAAGT
>WFZY01000313.1 GCA_015489265.1 Flavobacteriaceae bacterium
TTAATCAAAAATCTATTCAATCAAAAGTAAGCGGTCCAATGTATATTTAATCAAACCGTCAACCGGCACATAAGGGTCTTTACTAAATGTCATATTAGCGCGGTTGGCAATAATAGCGTTCATTGAACAAGCATTATGTCCCAATAGTTTTGATAAGCCGTAAATAGCCGAGGTTTCCATTTCCAAGTTACTCATTCTCACACCATTATATTCAAAACTATCCAGTTTTTTATTCATGTCAGGGTCGGAGAGGGGCAAGCGCAAAACACGCCCTTGCGGACCAAAAAAGCCACCGGCAGTGCCGGTAATACCGCTGTAAACTTCATCTGTCAGCAAGATTTTTTCCAAAAAATCGCTGTTTTTAACAATGTAGGGGCGAGCTTTGTTGTGATCCCAATGCGTATGTTTGATAAAAGCTTCTTCCATATCCAGTTCGCGCACGTGCGCCGAATCGTAATAGTGTAGCATACCGTCCATACCAAGACCGTATTTGCCTAGCACAAAACTGTCAACCGGAATATCGGCTTGCAATGAACCGGACGTGCCGATACGCACAATATTTAGTGTTGTATGAGTGTCTTTAATGACACGTTTTTCCAAATCAATATTGACCAATGCATCTAATTCATTCATAACAATATCAATATTATCCGGGCCGATACCAGTAGACATAACGCTTAATTTTTTACCTTTATAAAATCCCGTAACTGTATGAAACTCACGTTTTTGTGTTTCAAATTCGATGCTGTCAAAGTGAGCCGCAATACGGTCGACACGCTTTTGATCACCGACAAAAATAATTTCGTTTGCTATATTTTCAGGACGCAGATTTAAATGGTAAACACTGCCGTCAGGATTTAAAATTAACTCGGATTCTGCAATTCTTCTCATAACTTTCAGTTTTAAAAAATAAAAATCTAAATTACAAAAAAATTTTTATCAAAAACAGCTTATTTATATGGATTTTGATAATTGTCATTTATTGATGAATTGATGATTTTTTCTGCTTCATAGAATATTTTATTCTTTGATACTAATTAGTTTATATCTGATTCCTGCATTTTATTTGAGGAATTGAGGAATTGAGGATTTTCGCTGCTTCGTAGAATGTTTTGTGCTTTGATGATTGCTTATTGCTTCAAATCTTGTTTCTACTTAAAATTTGAGGAATGGGTAATATGTAGCGTAGGTCATTGAGTGTCTCAATGATAATGGGGATGTATCGAAATGACCGGTTTTATTGAGGAAATGATGATTTTTTCTGCTTCATAGAATATTTTATTCTTTGATACTAATGTATTAATTTATATCTGATTGCTGCATATTATTTGAGGAAATGAGGAATTGAGGATTTTCGCTGCTTCGTAGAATGTTTTGTGCTTTGATGATTGCTTATTGATTCTCGACATATTACTACTTTTAATTTGAGAATTTGATGAAAAGAGTAGCATATAAAAATTTACAGCAAACTTGATTTAGAATAACCCTATTTAACATAATATAAATTATATTACAAATTGGAATATGTAAGTTTTTTTAATAAAATCTACGACTTCTTATTAATCTGAATAATCGCATAAATCATTACAATGGCGCTAACCCACTGAATTAAAGATAATTGGTGATGATTGACAAAGTAATCTAACAAAATAGCCGTGATGGGAAAAAACAGTTCCATAATGGTCGCCAGCATGGCATTTATTTTTTTAAGACCATAGTAATAAATAAATATGGCAACAGAACCGCTTGTTACAGCTATAATACCGACAATCAGCCAATTGAGCGGTGTCATCGTGTTAAAATCGAATAAATGTCCGGTTGCGATGACAATTATCAATGTCAATAAGGTTGTAGCGGCATAACGAAAAAAAGTAGCTGTAATAAAATCCAGTTTGTGTAATACTTTTTTGCTGAAAACCGTTGAAGCGCCAAAACTAAAAGCGGCCAATACGGCAAAAAATGCGGCTAAAACAGTATTTTTATTGTGATCCAAATGTGGTAATTGCCAACCGAAAGTCAAAAAATAGCCGGCAATCAATGCCAAACTTGCCCAGTATAAAAAATATTTTTTCAAGGGTTCTTTTAAGAAAAAATGCGCCAAAGCAATGGCAAATACGGGCTGTAATTTCTGTAGTAAAACAACGATGCTCAAAGATTTAAAATTGACCAAAAACAGCGCTTTTACAATAGCCCAGGTACCAATGGCACCACCAAATAAAGCTACCAAAAACAATGAAATAATCTCAATCCGGTTTAAATATTTGACATATTTGTAGCGTTTAAATAAAAAGACATTCATTATCAAGAACGGCAAGCCATGCAAAATAAATACCACAAACCAGATGTTTAAATTGTATAATTTCGGGGTTAAAACAATACCATCCATACCCCACAAAGCTGCTGCAAAAGCGACTAATGTAGCACCAATAATGGTTTCTTTCTTCGATTTAAAATTCATTATTTCTTTGAGTAATTGAGAATTTCTTTTTACTTCATAAAATAAAATATTTCATTTTTTAAAATGAATTCGCTGTTTCTAATTTTACTACTATCGCTTACAATTTGATGAAATGAGAGCTATTTCGATACCAGTTGCTCTGTTCGCAATCAAAAATCTTGCTGGATAAAATTATGAGTTAGATTTCTCACTATGTTCGAAATGACAGACTACTTCATAACAGCAACATAATTATAAGAATAATCTCACTTTAGTATCGGCGCACGAGCCAATTGATAGTTTTGACTTTCGTAGTGGAGAAATCTCATTTTCAATTCTCAATTTATCCACACTTGGCACTTTCAACTAAACATCTATTCGTCGAGCAATTCTTTTATTTTCTTTTCGAGTTCTTCGCGCCTTAAATTTTTGGCTCTGATGATACCTTTGGCATCAATGATAAAGGTTTGCGGTATAGACATCACACCATATAATTTGGCGATGGGTTCTTGCCAAAATTTTAAGTTTGAAACATGTTGCCATTTTAAGCCGTCATCTTTTATGGCACGCACCCATGATTCTTTATTTTTATCCAATGATACCCCGATTATGTTTAACCCTTGATTATGATATTTATTATAAATTTGGACTACATAAGGATTTTCATTGCGGCAAGGACGACACCATGATGCCCAAAAATCAATAATGGTTACTTTGCCCATGGCTTGCGTGAGTGTTAATTTTTTTCCGTCGGGGGTGGTACCGGTAAAATTGGGTGCCTTCCCCCCTATTTCAGTGGCGCCCTTGGTCAAAATCAAGGTGTTGATATACTTTCCTAAATTTGTAGTTTTGGTATTAGCCGGATAAGTTTCAAAAGTTTTTCTGATTTTTTCAAAATCGGCATTCGGTGAACTCAATATAGATTGCATCACAATCAAGCCGACAATATCTTTGTTTTTATTGATATAATCGTATTGATAAGCTTCGGCATCTTTGCGCCATTGGTCAAATGCCGTTTTTATACTGTCTCGTTTTTTAGGATCCGGTTGGGTACGGTATTTTTGCATCAATAGCATACCTTTTTGCTTGTCTTTTGTAACATATCGTTCATATTGAAAGAACTTTTGGGTCAATTGTGAAGTGGTTTTAGACAGATCCGATTCAAAAGGATTATGGTCATCAACAATCATATCTACATTACCGTCACCAATAATCACGGGAATACGCAACTTAGCCCCTTCAAAACTGATAATGGCAATGGTCGGATTTTGTTGTGGTACTTTAAAATCAAAAATGCTGTCGGTAACCGTAACCGTATCCAATGCCATACTTTTCAGGTTTTTATCAAAACTTGATAAATATGCTTTTTTGTTGTCCAATCCGGCTATTTTCCCTTTGACGTCATACATGACCGGTTTGGGGGTTGAACCGCATTGCCAAAGTAATAATCCTAATAAAATCAGTAGTAAACTTGTTTTTTTCATAAGTATAAATTTAAAAAAACGGAACAGGATTTTGTTAAAATTGAAATCTTGTTCCGTTTGTAAAAATACTATTTTTATTTTGAAATTTTATTTTTCTTCCAAAAGTTCTTTGATTTTAGCTTCCAATCTGTCCCGTCTTAAATTTTTAGCTCTAATGACGCCGTTTTTATCCAAAATAAAAGTTTGCGGAATAGATTCAACATGATATAATTGACGGGCAATCGGGTCTTGCCAATATTTCAAATTAGACACTTGATACCAAGTTAAACCGTCATCTTTAATGGCTTTGAGCCAGTCTTCTTTATGACCGGGTTTGTCTAAAGATACACTGATGATATTCAAACCTTTATCGTGGTATTTTTCATATATTTTTTTGACATACGGATTTTCAGCACGACAAGGACGACACCACGATGCCCAAAAATCTATAACGGTAACTTTGCCCATGGCATCTTTTAATGATAAAGTTTTGCCTTCAGGAGTCGGGGCAGAAAAATCAGGTGCCTTACTACCAATGGATATAGCTGCCAAGCCCTTAACCCGTTGGTAAGCGTTTTTGACATTTGGCAATTCTTTGACTTCTTTTGGAAAACTATCGTAAAGTTTCAACAATTTGTTATAATTGGGTTCCGCTTTATCAAAAGCAACCGACTCAAATACCAAGCCGCCTACTAAATTATCTTTGTTTTCTTCAATAAATTTATATTCGTATGCATGACGGTCGTCATCAATGGCATAATACCGGTTGATAATATCGGTTTTTTGTGCTTCCGTGCCTTTATTTTGAGCAGCTTGATAAAGTTTTGCCAATTTTTCTTGTTTATCTCTAAACAATTTAATTTGGTCAAGATAATCATAAAATTTCTTATTCAAACCTTGACTTATCACAGACGAGCGACGCATATGTTCTTTATTGATATCAACTTTTATATTGGCATTCGGTTCTATAATCAAAGGTAAATCGCTGGGAATACCGGCAACTCTTAAAAAAACCAATTGGGGTTTATCAACTTTTTCATACAACTTGAAATGTCCTTCTTTCATTTGAGTTGAATCCAATGCTTTTTCTTTCATGCCTTCGTAAGTCACTAATTTAACTGTAGCATTTTCCATACCCATGGCGGTACCGTCTATTTCGACATTGGCATCTTTCTTTTTGGCCGGACTATTACAAGCAACAAGCGATACGATGCTTAATATTAATAATGTTAATTTTTTCATTGTAAAATTTTTTCAGTTTAATTGTCTGCAAAGATAATAAAAATTAAGCGAGAAAAAATGTTCTTAACATAAGATTAATTTATGTAATAAAATTGTTATTTACTTGTATCATTTTACATTTTTTGATGATTAAAAATCAGGTTTATAAAATTTTTCTCAAAAAAAACCGGCTTACAACTTGACTCATTACATTTTTCTATGTAATTTTAGACAAAAAATATTTGATATGGAAAAATCAAGAGAAGTTGTCGGGCACATTATTAAAGAAGAACAAATCAGTTTGTTAAAACATCAAATTTTACCCAAGACGCTGGTCGTAAATATTGACCACCCGTTTCCGGGTTTTCACGGTTGGGATTTTAATTTTACTTCCAAACCGCGATCCATTATTATTTTAACAGACAAACTCTATTCTTGGGCTAAAATTTTACGGGCGCAGGCATCATACAACGCCGAAAGCGGGTTGAAAATTAATGCATCATTTGCCAAAATATTGATTGGCAAAACCGTTTATTACGGTATAAGAATCAAGGGTTTGGAATCTTACGAACAAATTCCCGATTTACAAATGAAACTTGAATCTTACGGATTTGAACTTTTGAAAAACAAATCTTTAAAAACCGACAAGCCCGTTTCAATTAAAATCAGTAAATTTTTCAATATCAGGCACTTAGATGAACAGATTTTTACAGATACTTGTATTAAAAATATGTATTATATCGAAATACCAAAATATTTATCATGGGAACAATTCCGTGGCATTACCTTGCAAGTTAAACATAATGTCAGCAATCAAAATTTTGATGTCGCCAAAGGACTGTTTTATAAAGATAATACTGTTAAAGATATGATCCGTTTGTTTAAATCCAATATGTCTTTAGAACTTTTGCAAGAGATCAAACAACGTTACGAAAAAGCAATTAAAAACCTGTAAATATGGACCCGAATGAAGGTTTGCCAATCCATTGGCAAGTGGATGGTATTGATATAGAAATCAAGTATCCGGGCAAATTGTATTGGCCGGATGAACATATAACCAAATTAGAATTTGTTACTTACTACAAAGAGATAGCGGCTACTATGATGCCCTATCTCAAACTAAGACCGGTGACCTTACGTTATTTTCCGCGTGGCATACGCAAAGTGTCGTTTTACAAACGGGATTACAGTGCGCCGGTTCCGGGCTTGATTGACACTTATCCGTATGAAGAAATCAGTCAGCATAAAACCATAATGGTTCCGGTAGTAGCGAGTCAAGCTGGTATTGTTTACTTGGCGTCGAAAGGTTGCATTGAGTTTCATACTTGGGCATCAAAAATCATGGACATCTTCCACCCTACTTGGGCAGTATTTGACTTGGATATTGATATTGGTTACGATTTCAAATTGATATTGAAAGCTGCAACTTTGCTCAACACCTATCTAAATGAATTAGGGATTAAAGCATTTGCCAAAACTTCCGGCGGTTCCGGTATGCATGTTTATGTGCCTTTGAAGCCGGTTTATGACTTTAAAACAGTCAAAACATGGGTACAAAACATTGGAAAAAAAATGCAAGAACGCCATCCGGAAATTTTTACTTTACCCAAAAAGGGTAATAAAACCCATGAAACCAATAAAGTAGTCATTGATTATATGCAGAATATCATCACCCGCAATACTGCAAGTGTTTATACCGTCAGAGCCAAAAAAGGGGCGCCGGTTTCTACACCGGTTACTTGGGACGAAGTGGCTGCCGGCGGTTTTATGCCTACGGATTTCAATATCAAAACCGTACCCAAACGTGTTGCTCAAAAAGGCGATTTGTTTCAAGATGTCTTGCGCTTGCAACAGGAATTACCGGAAATTTATTGAGTAAAAATATAAAGTTAAATGTATAAAGTACAAAACCTTTGAGATTGAAATAATACTCGAAAACCTTTGGATATTCCGGCATATACCATACAATCTATAATTTACGTTTTACACACATCTGAAATCTGAAATGTATATTGATTAAATGCTTTTTCATATCTTTGAAAAAATATTAATAGATAGATGACTGAACAAAAAAACACGACAAGTAAACACAAAGCCGGATTTGTAAACATCATAGGTAATCCCAATGTTGGAAAATCAACCTTTTTAAATGCCGTAGTAGGTGAAAACTTGGCAATTACAACGCCTAAAGCTCAAACAACGCGGCATCGTATTTTGGGTATTGTCAATGGCGATGATTATCAAGTGATTTTTTCAGATACCCCCGGCATCATCAAGCCGGCTTACGAAATGCAAGAAGCCATGATGGATTTTGTCAAAGAATCCTTTGAAGATGCTGATATACTGCTATATATGGTTGAAGCCGGTGAAAAAGATTTGAAAAACGAAGCTTTTTTCAACAAAATAAAAAATGCCAAAGTGCCGGTTTTGTTATTGATAAATAAAGTAGATCAAACCGACCAAGATAAACTGGAAGAAATGATTAACTATTGGCAAGAAAAACTGCCGAATGCCGAGATTTTTCCGGTTTCCGCCTTACATGGATTCGGTATCGATCAAGTTTTTAATCGGATATTGGAATTATTGCCCGAGTCGCCCCCCTATTTTGCCAAAGACCAACTAACTGATAAATCGGAACGTTTTATTGTCAATGAAAAAATAAGGGAAAAAATTTTAAAGCATTACAAAAAGGAAATTCCCTATGCCGTAGAAGTTGAAACCGAAGAATTTAAGGAAGGTGATGATAAAATCAGAATTCGGGCGATTATTTATGTTGAGCGCGATTCACAAAAAGGAATTATCATCGGACATAAGGGCGCCGGACTCAAACGTATAGGAACTGAAGCCCGCAAAGATTTAGAAAAATTTTTCGGCAAAAAAATCTACTTGGAACTTTATGTCAAAGTCAATAAAGATTGGCGCAAAAAAGCCGAACAACTCAAACGTTTCGGATATAAAGACTAACAAAATTGAAAGCACTTTGTATTTACAATCCCAATGCAGGAAGCGGTAAAGCCGGCAAGCAATTGCCGTTGATTAAAAAATTATTGCAAAAATACCAAATTGATACCGAATTTAGATTTACGCAGTATGCACATCATGGCACCAAATTAGTTCAAGAAGCTGATTTGTCGGCATATGATACTTTGATTATTGCCGGTGGTGACGGCAGTTTTTTTGATGTACTCAATGGCTATATGCACAAGCAAGATAAAATTCCTATTGGCATTATTCCTGTCGGAACGGGTAATTCTCTATCAAAAGATATTAGCAAGTCACCTGACAATCTTGAAAATTTTGTAAAAATCATTGCCGAAAACCACTATAAATACTTTGATGTAGGTAAAGTCCGTACTAATAATAAAACCTTTTACTTTGGCAATATGACCGGATTCGGCTTTACAACCGATGTTACCCTAACCGGTATTAAATTCAAATTTTTAGGTGATTTTGCTTATACTTTAGGGGTTATTCTCAATACAATTAAGCTCAAAACTTATCCTTTGCAAATGCTTATCAACGGGCAAACATACGATTTGCAAAATACTTTTGTAACGGTTTCCAATTCAAAATATGCCGGCGGTAAAATGATGTTGGCACCCAAAGCAGAAATTGATGACGGTTTGTTGGATATTGTAGTGGTCAATAAAGTCAGCCGGTTTCAGTTGCTTAAAACTTTTCCAAAAATATTTGATGGAAGTTATGTCCAATCCGAATTTGTAAACTATTATCAAGCGCCGGAAGTTGCTTTTACAACCAATCATCAAAAAATTGTATCGCCTGATGGTGAAATTATGGGGGCATTACCTGTAAAAATCAGTATTTTGGCTAAAGCTGTTAAAATATTTGTCGATAAATCGATGTGATTGTTATCAAATGAGAAATTAATCTTAAATATTTCTAGTATTTTCCTTTTTATTCGGACGTCAATTCCAATAATTTGCGTCTGTAAACACTTAATAATTTTGATTTAGAGATAAATCCTATGTATAAACCGTCTTTAATCACCGGCAAATTCCATGCGCCTGTTTCGGTGAATTTTCGCATGATGTCATGAAAATGATCTTTTTCATAGATAATCACATCCGGGGATTTGTGCATCAAATCGCGTACAAACGTATTGTCATACAAGTCGCGGTTAAACATAATTTGCCGTATATCATCCAAACTGATCATGCCTAAAAAGCGGCCCTGGTCGTCAACAACCGGAAAAATATGCCGGTGTGAACGGGTCACGACATTATATACCATATGTCCTAAACTCATTGTTGGGACAATCGGGATAAAATCTTTTTCTATAACCTGTTGCCATTCAATTAATTGTCCGGCGAATTTATCTTTATCATGTGTTGGAAGTGCATTAATTTCGGCTAATTGCGTGGTATAAATGCTATATTTCAAGACTTTTTTAGAAATCATGTAAGACAATGCCGCTACCAACATAATAGGGACGATTAAATCGTAACCACCGGTTATTTCCGCTATTAAAAAGACTGCTGTCAAAGGTGCTTGTAAGACCCCGGCGATGGTACCTGCCATACCGACTAGAGCAAAATTTTCAGTCGATAAATTATGTGAAAATAAGCCGCTATAATTAAAAATCAAAGCAAATACATAACCGGAAATAGCACCTGTAAATAAAGTAGGCGCAAAAACACCGCCTATACCACCGGCAGCAAACGTCAATGACATAGCCACGACTTTAAAAGTAACCAAAAGAATAAAAAATATGATAATCATATAAACATCATTATGATTAATCGTGAACATCGACGTGTTAAGAACAAAATGATAATTATTGAGCAAAATATGATTCAATATTTCGTAACCTTCACCATATAAAGTCGGAATAAAATAAATCGTTAAGCCGAGAAATAAGCCTGCTAAAGCCCAACGCTTCCATGCATTTTCAATTTTTTCAAAAAAGTTCATTATTTTGTAATAAACTTTGACGAAATAAATGGATGTCGTAGCGGAAGTTACGCCTAAAAGGATAAAAAACGGAATGTCTTTAAACTGATAATGGTGCACCAAATCAAAATGCAATAAAATATTTTGACCCATAAAAAAATAGGAAGTCAAAATACCTGAAACCGAAGCCAAAATCAAAGGTACCAAAGAAGTCATGGTCAAATCAAAACCGAAAATTTCAACGGCAAACAAAATGCCGGCAATCGGGGCTTTAAATATCGATGCAAATGTGCCGGCTGCAGCAGCCCCCAACAAAAGGTTTCGTTGTTTTAGATTGAGATGGAACAAACGGGACAAGCCGGAACTCAAAGCCGCACCGGTCAAAGTAGAAGGTCCTTCCAAACCGACCGAACCCCCAAACCCAACGGTTAAAGGTGCCGTAACCAATGATGCGTACATATGATAAGAAGGAATCAAGCTTTTGAGTTTCATAATGGCATACAAAACCAAAGGCACCCCGTCTTCTACCGGTTTTTTAATAAGATATTTAATAACAAAAATTACCAGACCAATACCGATAATTGGAAAAACAAAGTATAAAGCACTATGCAAATCGTGAATAAAGTCGGCTTCTAACCCATGCTGAATCAAGTGGGTTAAGTTTTTAATGGTAACTGCCGCCAAACCGGTCAGTAAACCGATAATGACACTAATAAAATTTAAAAATTGCTCGTTACTAATATGTTTGTAACGCCAGCGAAAGAATTTGTAAATCAATTTCTTGGTTCGAAAAATTCTTCTAAGGTATCTAAAATAAACCGTGAATTTCCGCATTGACTTTTTCTATTATGGTTCCCAAATCTTCAGGTTTTTTTACAAAATTCAAATCATCAACTTCGATGACCAATAATTTACCTTTATCATAATGGTCAATCCAATCATTATAACGTTTATTCAAATTGCTTAAATAATCTATATTGATAGATTTTTCATAATCGCGACCACGAGAGTGAATATTTCTGACCAAAGTCGGGATTGATGCTTTGAGATAAATCAATAAATCGGGTGGCGTGACAATCAATTCCATCAAATCAAAAAGTGAAGCATAATTGTCATAATCCCGTTGGGTCATTAAGCCCATAGCATGCAGGTTGGAAGCAAAAATAAAACGGTCTTCATAAATGGTCCGGTCTTGAATGATGTCTTTGTTATCTTTTTTTATTTCCAATATTTGTCTAAATCGGCTGTTTAAAAAATAAACTTGTAAATGAAAAGACCAACGTTCCATATCGTGATAAAAATCTTCCAAATACGGATTTTCATCTACGGATTCGTAGTGTGGTTCCATCTTTAAATGCTGTGACAATAAAGTAGTTAGGGTCGTTTTTCCGGCACCTATATTACCTGCTATGGCTATATGCATACATTAAAATTTTATGTTATGCAAACTTACATAAATTATTGTTTTTAATTCATAATAAAAGCCGGATTTTTTAAAAAGAAATGACAAACATCAGTCCAAAATGACTTCGGCAATGATAGTTTCACCACCACGCGTTTTATCACCTATAACCACTTCGGGGTCGGTATTTAAAGGTAAAAAGACATCAACTCTTGAGCCGAACTTGATAAAACCGGCATCTGCCCCCTGCTCTACCATATCACCTACTTTAGAATAATTTTCAATGCGGCGTGCAACTGCACCGGCTATTTGCCGAAACATAACCGGTCCTATTACGGGATTGTCAACCACAATAGTAGTACGTTCATTGAGTTCTGACGATTTGGGGTGCCAAGCAACCAAATGTTTACCTTTGTAATATTTGCTGTAAATCACTTTGCCGCTTACCGGATATCGTGTGGCGTGTACGTTTAAAGGCGACATAAAAATGGACATCTGCAAGCGCTTGTCTTTAAAAAATTCGGGTTCAAAGACTTCTTCAATCACAACGACCTTGCCATCTACGGGTGCTACAACTTCGTTTGGGGCAGCTTTAACCGATCGTGATGGAAACCTGAAAAAATATACAATTAACATAAAGGCAATCAACGAGATAATAGAAAAAATACTGTTGAGCCAAAAAATATGATAATGTGTATGAATGAAGTAATTGACGATAATAATTACTAAAAATGACCAAGCAATAATTCTATATCCTTCTTTATGTAGCTGCATATATCAAATAATTAATAAAAAAATATACACAAACGGCACTGCAAAAATAAAACTATCTAATCGATCTAAAATACCGCCGTGTCCTGGAATGACATTGCCGGAATCTTTTACTTTGGCGATCCGTTTAAAGCGAGATTCCAACAAGTCACCCAAAGTGCCAAAGATAACAATTATAAGTGTTAAAATTAAAAATTGCGGTAATTTTAACATTAATTCCCAACCGCTAAACTGATAAATAAGGTAAGCTATTATCAAGCCACCGGCTAATCCGCCTACAACACCTTCTATGGTTTTTTTAGGCGAAATTTTTTCTGCTAATTTATGTTTACCAAAATTTTTTCCGGTCAAATAGGCAAAACTATCCGATGCCCAAATGATAAAAAAAACAGATAACAAAAGTCTGCTATCAATCCCCAAAGCCAATGAAAACGGAACGGCTAAATAAAAAATGGTTAAATACAAACGGGCTAGCATACTTAAAGATATTCTGTCAAATATGAAATATATAAATGGTATAAATAAAACCAATAAACTAAAGCCACTTGCAATTTTGATTACCTTGGTGTCTATATGCATGTGGTAATGATACAAAAAAGAAGTCAAATAAAGAAATAATGCCGGCAACAAAACCGTTTTGTAATGCAAATCGACCAAAGCCGAAAATTCCCGTAAGCCAATGAGCATAAAAACGCCTAATAAAATAACCGTCCAAGAATAAGTTTGCAAAGCCAAAATGACGATTATGCTGTATAATAATCCGAAAAAAGTACGTTTGGTTAGTTCGTTCATGTGTATGTATTGGTTATCTGATTATTTGCCTATCTCGATTATTAACGGGGGTTATTTAATTAAATTGTCATTTCGAACATTGTGAGAAATCTTTTGTTAACAGCTAGTAAATCATTAGATTTCTCAATCATTTTCACCTTCGAAATAACAATTACACTAGTCACTATTTTGCTTGGTACTTTCTGTTAATTTTAATTTTCTATCAAAAACAAATAGGTCTCATACCATTTGTTTCCTGATAAATCATTTTTTGGTTTGGCAAATATACTCATTGTTTGAATATTGGCAGGTGGTTTTTCGTATTTATTATTAATGTCAATCAATGCTTGTGTTTTACTCGGTGTAATTTGGTTAGATAAAGCTATAATGACACGACGCCTTGGCAATTCAATATTTCTAAATGCTTTGGTATGAGTTTCGGTTGTCATAATACTACCTTCATCGGCTATCAAAGCTTCACAACCGCCTAATAATACACCGTTTTTATCCAATTGATCCATAACCGGAATATCCAATTTACTTAAAAAATGAAAATAAGAACGTTCCAATACCGTAAAAGCTTCAATATCAAGGTATTTCAATAACTTTTTTAAACCGGTTTGAAAGTCATCCATATCATCGGGATAAAAAAACGCCCCGCCATTTCGTTTAAAATGATATACAAAAAGCTCATCTATTTCCATTGCACCGGTATGTTCATCAACCGGTTCGTCGTCAAGATGTGCATATGATTTAGATTTGGATGAAAAAAAACGTTTGATAAAATCCATATTTTTTCTTAAAAACTTAAAATATTATTACAAAGATAAAAAATATGCTTGATATAACACTCAGGATGAAGAAAAATGAATTTTTTACTTAAATTTAGCATAATATAATTAGATCTATATCTATTTAGGTGGCTGCACCCTAGGGGTTCAAAGACTTTGTATTCCTAACTTAATTATTCTCACTAAATTTACATCACCAAAAATCACTTAGTAATGAATAAAGCCGATAAAAGATTTATAGAACGTATCAGAACCAAAGTCAGTCGTGCTATTTCCGATTACAAATTGATTCAAGCAAATGATACGGTGGTAGTCGGTGTGTCTGGGGGGAAGGATTCAATGGCTTTACTGGATATTTTGGCAAATCGCCGTATCTCGTTCCCATTTAATTATGAAATTATTGCCGTGCATATTCAATTAACCGATGTCCCTTATCATACTGATGCTGAGTATTTAAGAGCATTTTGTAAAAGTAGAAATATCAAGTTTGATTTGATTGTTGACAACCAAAAAATCATTCAGAATAACCAACAACCTTGTTTTTATTGCGCATGGAACCGTCGCAAATTGTTATTTGAATATACTGCAGAACATCAATATCAAAAGATTGCGCTGGGACATCATAAAGATGATGCGGTTGAAACCTTATTGATGAATATGATACAACATGGTGAAATTAGCGCCTTCCCTGTTAAATTAGCAATGTTTGATGGTAAATTTGAATTGATTAGACCCTTGATTTATACCACGAATAAAGAATTGGAACGCTATAGCCAACTTATCGGGTATAAACCTTTACCATATGACTGCGAATTTGCCGCAACGAATCGTCGTGAACAAATCAAAAGTTTATTAAAACAAATGTATCAAATTCATCCGGATGCAGTATCTAATATATTTAAGTCCATGCAGGATATTGACAGAAAACATTTACCTTAACATAAGTGGTTTACAAATGTAAATTACATTTGTAACTTTCGTCTTTTGCGTTCAATGGACAATAATTCCAGTTCACGATTTGTTTGCCCTGCAACCGAAGTATTCTCTTCAGCTCTTCTAATTAAATAAGGCATGACATCTTTAACCGGTCCGAAAGGAATGTATTTGCTGGTATTATAACCTAATTTTGCTAAATTAAATGTAATATGATCACTCATGCCGAGTAATTGTCCGAACCAAACACGCTTATCATATTTTTGTAAACCATGTTGTGCTATCAATTGAGTCAAATACAAGGCGCTATCTTCATTATGAGTTCCGGCATAAACCGACATATCTTCAATATGTGCCACCATATATGCCATGGTATCGTTATAATTTTTATCCGTAGCCGCTTTATCGACACAAATCGGATCTTCGTAGCCCAATTCTTGAGCTCTGGCTCTTTCCTTTTCCATATAAGCACCGCGTACCAATTTCATTCCTATTTTAAATCCTTCTTGCTTAGCGCGTTGATGCAGTTCTTTTAAATATGGCAATCGGTCTTTTCTATACAATTGTAAAGTATTAAAAATAATGGGTTTTTCTTTATTGTAGCGACGCATCATTTCTTCTACCAAATCATCGGCGGCTTTCTGCATCCAGGTTTCTTCCGCATCAATCATTAAAGGGACATCAGCTTTATATGCCGCTTGTGATAAAGTGTCATAACGTGCAACAACTTTATCCCATTCGGCTTGTTCCTTAGCCGTTAAAGCTTTACCCGACGATACTTTTTCATAGATAGCAAAACGCCCCATTCCGGTAGGTTTAAACACTGCAAATGGTATTTCCGGACGATTTTTGGCAAAGTCAATCAGTTCCAAATTTTTTTGCAATGTCGCATCAAAGGTTTCGTCATTTTCTGCCCCTTCTACCGAATAATCTAATATAGAATAAACACCCTTATCATATAATTTATCGACTAAAGGCAAAGTATCCTTTTCGGTAACGCCACCGCAAAAATGATCAAAAACCGTAGTTTTTATCAATCCTTCAACCGGAAAATGGTGTTTTAAAGCAAATTTCGTAACTCCGGTACCGAGTTTTACCAAAGATTCACTTTTAATCATTTTAAATAACCAATATGCTTTTTCGAGTTCCGCATCCGATTTTACTGCAAACGCGACTTCTGTATTGTTAAATATATCTTTGTTCATACTTGCAATTTTTTTCAAAAATAAAAAGTTTTATTGAGATTAATATGACAAATATTAGTATTTTTAGCGCAAAATTATTGCTCATATGACTTATTACTTTGAACTGGATGGAATAAATGCACTAAACGACTATATTGCTTCTTATAATCCGTCTAAAATATTCGTTATCACCGATGATAATACCAAAAAGTATTGTTTAAATAGTTTTCAAAACATCACTAAAATTAAGTTTACAAATGTAACCTTTATAAATGGAGATAGTAATAAGAATTTAGATACACTCTCTATGCTATGGAAAGAGTTAATGGATAAAGGTGCCGATAGAAAATCATTGATTATCAATCTAGGGGGTGGTGTGGTAACAGATATGGGCGGTTTTGCAGCGGCAACCTTTAAACGCGGATTAAAATTTATACATATCCCAACTACACTACTCGGCATGGTTGATGCGGCTATAGGTGGCAAAAACGGTATCAATTTTATGACAGCAAAAAATCAAATCGGTACCATTGTACAACCGGAATTTATTTGGATTTATACATCTTTTTTAAAAACTCTGCCACAAGATGAATTTATTTCCGGATATGCGGAAATGCTTAAACACGGTTTAATAGCAGACCGGTCATATTGGCAAGAACTCAATATATTTTATAAAAAACTGGATGATGAAATGCTCACCAAACTAATTAAAACTTCTGTTAAGATAAAAGATGGCATTATCAAAAAGGATCCATTTGAACAAGGTATGCGTAAGTTGTTAAATTATGGACACACCATAGGTCATGCTTTGGAAAGTTATATGAATTACCAACAAAAATTACCCCTGTCACACGGCAAAGCGGTTGCTGCAGGTATGATTATTGAAGCTTATTTATCCTACAAAACTAATAACCTGTCGCAAACGGATTTAAATGATATTAAGCAAAGTATTAATGCCATATATCCTGTTATTAAGCTGCCTATCAATGATATAAAACATATTATCGAACTCATGCAGTATGATAAAAAAAATGAAAACGGTAAGGTCAAATATGTTTTACTCAATAGTATTGGTTCTGCCGATTATAATAAGGAAGTAGGTACATCGCTTCTCTTTGAAGCTTTTGATTTTTATCAAAATTAATGTATCATTATAATATTGATATCCATTCTATTTTTTATAAACAAAAAAACCCGGATTAAAAATCCGGGCAAATAATAATAATTCGTAAAAAACTTATACCAATTCTTTAAAAATAGTATGCATCAAACGTTTTTTGTCATTGATACTTTCTTCTAAAGAAATCATGGTTTCGGTACGGATAATGCCTTCAATATCATCTATTTTAAAGATAATTTCTTTGGCATGTTGCGTGTTTTTAGCACGAATTTTACAGAAAATATTAAATTTTCCGGTTGTAATATGCGCTACTGAAACATAAGGAATCTCTTCCAATCTGTTTAAAACAAATCTGGTTTGAGAAGTCTTTGACAAATAGATACCGACATAAGCAATAAATGAATAACCGAGTTTATCGTAGTCTAATATTAGTGTAGATCCTTTGATAATACCGGCTTCTTCCATTTTTCGAACTCTGACGTGAACGGTTCCGGCAGAAATCAGTAATTTTTTTGCTATTTCGGTAAACGGTGTCCTTGCATTGTCAATCAGCATATCCAAGATTTGCAAATCGACATCATCTAAATGTATTTTTCCCATTTTTACAATATTTTTATTTCGTTATTTTATTTCGCTGCAAATATACGACATCTTATTAAATAATTATAATTTTTTTATTTATTTCCCTTTTTTGATGTCATTAATGAGAATTTTAGCCCTATTCTATTGTTAATTTTATTATAAATGTACATTACCGGAACTTTATCTTATATATTACGCTACTAATATTAACCCGCTTTATTCATATAAAAACGCATTAAATTATATGAATCAGCACCGACAAAAGTCAGGACAGACAGAAATACCCCAAATTTGTTAGTATTACTCAATCGCATAAAATTCTATGAATTTTTCAGGTTAAGCACTTGCAGATGTATTGATACTCTTATAAATTTATGTTATCAAAACTACTTATTTAGCTTCTCATTCTTAATTGAGATACCTATTGTAATATATATTGTTTTCGCTACATTAATTATAGATTGCTTGTTTACAAAACAATCGCATTATTACATCATTATTTATCGAAACTTTACAAATATCCGCAATAAACGCCCTATATTATAAATTTTTCTTATTATTTATCCTTATATAGTTTATAATCAATGCATTAAAAAATTTTTATAAAGCTGCACATTGGTAATATT
>WFZY01000314.1 GCA_015489265.1 Flavobacteriaceae bacterium
ACATTATGTATTTTTTCGTAACGGGTTTCTTCAAATTGTCCCGGTGGTTGGTAGGCAATTGATTTTAGTTTATTTGTCATTTTGATAAAATTTTGAAAAGCTAAATTAGAAATTGTAAATCTAAAAAAAAACGATTATTTGCAAAATTTTAGATTTGTTTTTTTAGAAAGAAAACAAAAAGGGTAAGATTAAAGAACGAGGACTCATAGCCCCCGTTCTCTAAATTAATAATAAAAAGAATAATTATTACCTTTTTCTTACGACTTAAAAATTATGACCGGTATCCCACCACAAGCGAGTACCTCCATTGTCAGGTCCGCCTAATTTAGTTATGGCATCTTGTACTCCTGCAGAATTTGTATCATATTCACTTATGGCAAATGGAATACGACGAATTTGGATATCGGTATCAATAGTTCCGCCACTTTGGTTACTAACAACAGGAAATATCTTTGGATAACCGGTTCGACGGAATTCCGCCCAAGCTTCTTCCCCTTGCGGGAACATGGCAATCCATTTTTGGGTAATGATTTTTTCCAATTTTACTTCATCACTTGCTGCATTGTCCCAAGCAATGGTAACATTTGTCATGGCAGCATGGTTATTAGAAGCATTAACCGGATCTACATAATCCATCGGGGTTGAAGTATTATCTGCAATATAAGTATCAGCTCCCGATACACCACGATACCCAAATGATGAAGCAATCCCTGTTTCGTAATAAGTTTGCGGGTCACCGCTATCCCAACCTCTTAAAGCAGCTTCTGCTCTTAAGAACCATACTTCTGCTGCCGTCATTAGTTGTATATCATTGGTCATCACATTTTTGTTCAAAACAGCAAAATTGACATAAGCGGCTTTTTGGGCTATTTCGTCAGGATAATTAGATAATAAAGGTAAACCATTGCGAATTCCTTTTAAAGTATTAGGTACAACCGGTTGAGTGGCATTATCACCTTCTTTAACAAGACTAAAATATTTATTAATTCTAGGGTCATTATAGCCGCGCATAAAAGATTCTATACTGGCATTCATTCGAATATCATCCCAAGCATTACATATTGTTAATAAAGGATGTGATTTTTTGCCGTGAATAATGAAATTATCCGAATTGTTTTCGATTAGTCCATAAGAATTAGTCAGAGCTTTTTGGGCTTCGGTTTGTGCTTTTGTAGGGTCTGACATGGCAATACGGATGGCCAAACGCAAGCGTAAAGAATTGGCAAATTTCATCCATTGATCCAAATGTCCTCCATAAACCAAATCAAAATTGGTAAAATATGCATCGCTCATATGGTTTGAAATCAAATCTTGAGCAGTATCCAAATCATCAAAAAAGGCATAATAGGCCTCTTGTTGGCTATCATATTCACTGGTTGTTACCGATTCACCGTAATGTGTATAAACAATAGGGCCGTATACATCGGAAAGGCGGTGCATGGCTTCCACTTTTAAGATTTTGGCAACACCGACAAAAACAGGAAAACCGTCTTCAGTTGCTTGTTTCTCTATATAAGCGACATTGTTCATAATATTTTTGTAGGGAATTGCCCAAATATAATTGTTCCAACGCGGAACCAAATTATAGGTTGTATTATTGGCGCCACCGACAAAAGGACGCGGATTGGTCATATAACCGGAAAACACATCGGCATTCAAATTTTGTTGCAATTGATATTGCCAAGCCGGATTGGTAGCAATAATATGTTCAAAAATCGGTTGAAATTTCGCACCGATATATTGAAAATCGGCGGTTAATTGCTCATCCGTTATCTGAGTCGGATCATTATTGATTTGATCAAAATCTTTAGTACACGAGACATTAAGCAATACTGCCATAATGCCCAAGACTGTTAAGAATTTATACATATATTTCATAATAGTATTATTTTAAAAGTTTAAATTAAGATTTAATCCCAAACTACGAGTAGATGGTAACCCAAATATATCTACACCTTGTAAGGTATTTCCGATACTACCGGTAACATTCGGGTCATGAGGCGCTTTTTTATAAAAGAAGAATAAATTGTTTCCAATTAAAGAAATTTTGGCATGCTTGATACCAAATTTATTCAATTTAAATTTATAAGATACTGCCATCTCTGCCAAACGGATATTGGTGGCATCATAGACTGATTCACCCGTAAAACCGTTTCTACCACCTGCAGCACTATAATACACTTTGCTGGACAATTGTGATACATTGCCGTTAAGGTCAACGACTTCTACATCTCCGGATTGTTCTCTGGCAGAATTATCACTCATACCTTCTACAACGGCTTGAGTCATACTCATGGTTACGCCGCCGAAACGACCGTCAATTAAGAAATCAAAAGAAAAGTTTTTATAGTCAAAACTGTTATTCCAACCCAAAGTAAAATCAGGATTGGCATTACCAACTTTTTCCAATGCTGCAATTGTAATATCGGCATTATCATCTTTTTGAATAGCAGGTGATCCTCCGGCTAAATCTACAATTGGGCGACCATTAGCATCCCGTTTGACCACTTGGGCATAAATATCACCGTAAGAGCCACCTTCTACCAAATAAGAACCATATGAATTTACACCACCCGGAGTGATAGTATAATATGGTATTTCAACGCCATCACTTGGATTAGAAAGGTTCAATACCTTATTGTGATTGGTTGCAAAATTCAGTTGGGAATGCCATTTAAAAGTATTATTACTTATAGGATCTGCAAAAGCAGAAATCTCCCAACCTTGATTTAAGATATCACCGGAATTAACACCAACTCGACCACCTGATGTACCTGCAGCAGACGCATCTACTATAAAGTATTGATCAACGGTATTGGTTTTGTAATATCCTATGTCGATTCCGTAACGGTTATCAAAGAAATGCCATTCGGTACCGAATTCCATTGATTTTTGTCTTTCGGGACGGGGAACTTTCAAAGGTCTGACCGGATCTTGAGGATCTACACCGGCGCCAAAGAATATATCTCTGTTTGGGTATAAAAAATTTGCAGGCACATCATTACCCACTTCGGCATAAGAAAGACGTACTTTGGCAAAAGAAATATTATCGTTAAAATCAAACATTTTACTTAATATGCCGGTTAAACCCACAGAAGGATAGAAATACGAGCGGTTTGTCGCCGGTAATGCCGAACTCCAATCATTACGGCCTGTTACATCCAAATACAGTTGCTCTTTATAACCTAATGTAGAACTGAAATATACGGAACTGATTTTCTTTTGAATATGATGTTCGCTTATATCAACATTAGCACTGGCATTGAAATTTTGGATAGAGAACACATTGGCATATTGCAAACCACCGGTATTACCGGAATCCGCATAAAATGTATCCGTTAAATTATGGGTTAAGCTGGTTCCTAAGATTGCTGTAAGGTTAAAATCATCACCAAATTTTTTGTTATAAACTCCTGAAAAATCACCATACCATTGGGTATTGTCAAAATCGGCATCAATATATCTTCCATTTTTATGAGATAAGGTACCATTAGATGTCGCATAAATTTTTCTAGTATAATCCATATGAGATTTATCTAAGGAACCGCGAACTTTTAAACTTAAATTATCGGTTAATTTATACGTAGCACCTAAATTCATCAACCATTTTTGATTTTTATCTAGAGTAGGATTTCTGTATAATATCCAATAGGGATTTTGCTCAATATCTGATGTTGGACGAAACCATTGTTGTGCCATCAAATTGCGTCCGGGATCAAAAGCTTCATATTTTTTCCATTTAGATAAAGGACCTTGTGAAGCGTCATAATTGTAAACACCAACTAACGGATTATAATACAAAGCTGTAACCGGCCGGTTGTTGATTTTTTGTGTGCTAAACATAACACCTCCATTCATTTGTAATTTATTGTTTAACAGTTGTGCTGTTTCTCTCAAATTAAAAGTATGTTGTGATAAATCATTAGTTGGCAAGATACCTTTGGCATTGGTATTACTATATGAAAAATAAGTTTGCGCCGCTTGTGTACCGCCACTTAATGAAACAGAATTAATATTGGTTTGACCATTTTGGAAAAAACTGTCCACATTTTTTTGTGCTTCATCAGAAAATTTCATAAAATAAGCCGGACTGTCAATTGTGTAACTGCTGGAGACGCTTGCTTTAAAACCACCTTTTCTGCCTTTTTTAGTAGTAATTAAAACAACCCCGTTCAAACCGGCACTACCGTATAATGCAGAAGCTGAAGCGCCTTTTAAAACGGAAATGCTTTCGATATCATCCGGATTGATTAACGACAAAGCATCACCGCCGTCTCTGTTACCTCCACTTTTATCTCCAAAAGAACTGTGAGGTATGTAAGAGGTCGTGTTAGATAACGGAATACCATCCACTACATATAAGGGTTGATTACTTCGCAGAGATTTGTTACCTCGCAAAACCACTTTAACCGAACCTCCGGCTCCAGAGGCATTACGTTCTATGGTTAAACCGGATATCTTCCCAGCCAAACTGTTTAACGGGTTGGTTTGTTTAACGCGTTGCAGTTCATCCGCTTTCACATCTTGTGCGGCATAGGTTAAAGATTTTCGTTGTTTTTTAATACCCAAAGCCGTTACAATAACTTTTTTAAGCGCTTGTGCATTTTCTTCCATATTGACATCAATTTTACTTTGATTGCCAACTTTAATTTCTACAGGTTTCATCCCGACATAAGAAAAAACCAAAACATCATCCGGTGATGCCTTGATTTGATACTTACCATCAAAGTCGGTTGAAACACCTTTTTGAGTGTTTTTAATAAGGATTGAAACACCCGGTAATGGATCTCCATCTTGGGTAACCGTACCGGTCACCAACTTTTCTTGAGCCATGAGCTGATAGCTCATAGAT
>WFZY01000315.1 GCA_015489265.1 Flavobacteriaceae bacterium
ATTTTGACTAACCAAATATCGTTAACGGCAAAGTTTTTGGTTACATCGCCATCATTTGAAAGCGTTTGTCCGTAAAGAATATAACCGTTATCAGCGGTATGTTTCATGGCATAAAGTGCATCAACATCAGAACCACCATAAGTTTTTTCCCATTTTATATCCGGTGCTTTCTCATGGTTGTCTGTATCATCTTTTTTACATCCTGAAAGTAATAATGCAATCACTAGAAATGAAGTATATATTATATTTTTCATAGCATAAAATTTAAAATGATAATTAAATAGTAGATATATATCTACAAATTTAATAGGGGTATTTAAAAAAGTCAAGGTATTTTGTCATGTTTTGGCTTAAGTTAAATCTTATTAATTTTAATATGGAAATGAGTGAACTTCAATATATTTTTTACATGATAAATAAAAAAATACCACCTTGATGGAAAGTGGTATTCTTATCTCAATAAAAGTGTTTTTTGAGAAATTTTTTATAAATGGTAAATGCTTTTATTTTTTACATTAGCTAATTTATTACAATTCCGCTTTAGTCCCCTTAACATTGCGGTCAATTTTACGCAGTAAGCCCAATAAGACTTTGCCCGGACCAACTTCAATAAATTCGGTAGCACCATCGGCAATCATTTGTTGCACACTTTGGGTCCAACGAACCGGTGCGGTTAATTGTTTGTTGAGATTAGCTTTAATTTTTTCAGGATTGGTTTCTGCTTGCGCGGTTACGTTTTGATAAATGGGTGCCATAGGCGATTGAAAGGTAGTTTCGGCAATGGCTTTTGCCAATTCTTCACGAGCCGGCTCCATCAAAGGTGAATGAAATGCGCCGCCGACCGGTAAGAGTACCGCACGGCGAGCTCCGGCTTCTAATAAAGCTTCATTGGCACGTTTTACGGCTTCGGTTTCACCACTGATAACCAATTGCCCGGGACAATTGTAGTTGGCAGGCGCTACAATGCCGTCTATTTTACGACAAACGGCTTCTACGGTTTCATCATCAAGGTTTAGAATAGCAGACATGGTAGAATCTACCAATTCCGTTGCTTTTTGCATGGCTTCGGCACGTTTGTAAACCAGTTGTAAACCGTCTTCAAAACTCAAAGCTTTACCGGCAACCAAGGCGGAAAATTCTCCTAAAGAATGTCCGGCTAACATATCAGGTTTGAAATCATCACCCAGCAATTCCGCAGTAATAACAGCATGTAAAAAAATAGCGGGTTGTGTTACGCGGGTTTGTTTTAAATCGTCTGCCGAACCTTCAAACATAATTTTGGCTATGTCAAAACCTAAAATATCGTTGGCTTGAGCAAAACGTTTGCGGGCTAAATCGAAACGCTCGTAAAGCTCTTTGCCCATACCTTCGTATTGCGCTCCTTGTCCGGGGAAAATATATGCTTTCATAATTTTTGTTTTGATTAATACCGGACAAAAATACGGTTTTTTATTTTTTTGTCTAAAAGTCATTTTTAAAAATAAGCGCAATACTTGTTACTTTCTTTGGATGGGCGTACTATTAAATTATTTTTTTCGTTTATATTTGAACATCAAAAAAGATTTTATGCGTTTTAAAGTTATATATTTGGGTTTGTTGAGCTTATTTTACAGCTTTTCCGTCCAATCACAAACTAAGAATTCGGCTTGGGTTGATATGTATTCTTATTTAAAAATCAAACATCTGCAATCGGTTGGATCAAAGATTTATGCCCAATCTGACAATGCATTTTTTATTTATGATACCGGTTCAGGTGAGATAGAAAAGATTTCAAGTGTCAATGGTTTAACCGGTGGTAATATTTCTAATTTTTATTATCATCAAGATTTACGTAAACTGTTTGTTTTTCATGATGGTGGTTTAATAGAAGTGATTGATGCGCAAAAAAATGTTTTTAGATCGCCCGAGCTGGCTTATAATCAATTTATTCCTATTGAACAAAAGGAAGTTAATCGCATTACAGCAAAAGACAACCGGCTTTATTTGGCTACAAAATATGGAATCAGTGTTTATAATTTAAACCGGAATGAATTTGGCGATACTTATTATTTTACAGGACCTTCGGGCAATCTGGAAGTCAAATCCGTTGCCTTTTTTGACCAAAAAATATTTGCTGCTACTGTCAAGGGGTTATATTATGCCGATATCAATGCCAATTTAATCAGCCAAAGTGTCTGGACCAAAATTGATAATAATTTATGGAAAGATCTAGTTGTTTTTAATCAACATTTATTGGGAATTAAAGGCAAGGTCGTTTATCAAATCACAACTCAAAGTCAAAATCCGGTTTTGAGTTTTAATTACAATATTAAAAGCTTTCATGTTAAGGAGAATTTAATGGTTGTTTTTGATAATATAGTTAAAGTTTACAATCAAAATTTCGTTGTGCAGCACAGTTTTAACCATTCGGCTTTTCACTTAGAACATTTTTATGATGCCGTTGATTTAGATGGTCAGATTTATTTGGCTACCGATAAACACGGTGTTTTGCATAGTTCATTGCAACAACAACAATATACCGAATTACACCCGGATTCACCTATCAGCAATCATGCTTTTGCAGTCGATGCCCGTGATGGGATTTTATGGTTGGCTTATGGAGATCATTTTGAATTTAATCCCTATCCTATTTTAAAAAGAGGTTTGAGTTCTTATCAAAATAAAACTTGGATTAATATCCCTTATGACGATTTTCATATGAGTGATATTTGTTTTGTTAAAATTAATCCGATGAATACCAAAGAAGTCTATTTTGCTTCAACCAAAAGTGGTTTATTGAGGGTGCGAAATAATCAAATTGATCAAATTTTCAATCAAAATAACAGTCCTTTGCGAGAACTTGTGCCTAATGATATTCGTGTTTTTGCCATTGATTTTGATTCTCAAAACAATCTTTGGGTTACCCAATTGATGCAGCCTTCCTTACTCAAACTCAAGCCGGATGATACTTGGGAAACCGTCAGTTTAAATAGTATTTTATCAATTCCAAATCACAATTACCACGGCTTTAGTGATATGAAAATTGATGCAGATGATAATATTTGGTTTGGTACCGACCCCACTCTTCTTGGTTATAATCCGAAAACTCAAGTCTTAACGTCTGATAAAGAGGGTTTGCAAGCATCTGCTTATCCTATTGTACAAACCATTGAAATTGATAAAGACAATATTATGTGGGTAGGCAACAGAGAAGGCTTACGGATTCTGCCCAATCCGCAACAAATTTTTGACAACAATTCCGTAGAATTTAAACCTATAAAAATTGTATATGAAGATGCCGTGCAATTATTGATGGAAGGACAAAATATCACCAAAATTCGCATCGATGGTTCCAATAACAAGTGGATAACAACTTTGGGTAGCGGTGTTTATTATTTTAGTGAAGACGGGATGCAATTGATGCATCATTTTACCAAAGAAAACAGTCCTTTACCGTCAGATGATGTGTATGATGTTGCTG
>WFZY01000316.1 GCA_015489265.1 Flavobacteriaceae bacterium
CCGCTTATGTTTTTTACCTGAATGACCCGAAAAAAATCAGTGTATTTACCAATTTATTGAGCAATATTACATTGTTTACTATCATTATTGCATTTATCAGTGTGGCGTTGTTTAAACGCATCAATATTTATGATGCCTTTATCGAAGGTGCCAAAGACGGCTTTAAAGTTGCAGTAACCATTATTCCATATTTGGTGGCGATGTTAGCAGCTATAGGCGTGTTTACGGCTTCGGGTGCTATGGATTATGTTTTAGATGCCTTTCGGTTTTTGTTTGCCCATGTAGGGGTTGATACCAGATTCGTCGATGGTTTACCGACTGCATTTATGAAACCGCTTACCGGTGGTGGTGCCCGTGCCGCTATGGTTGAAAGTTGGGTTGATCACGGTGTTGATAGTTTTGTCGGACACTTGACTTCTGTTTTACAAGGCAGTACCGAAACAACTTTTTATGTTTTAGCGGTTTACTTCGGCTCGGTTGGTATTAAGAAAACGCGCTATGCTGCTACAGCCGGTATTGTAGCGGATATTGCCGGAATTGTGGCAGCGATTTTAGTAACCTATTTATTTTTCGGGTACCTTAAATGATATAATTATTCTGGGATGTAAAAATTAGATTTCAAACCTTAAAAAAATAAGGCAATTAAGTCAAGCTAGGTTAGGCATTGGCTATTAAAAAACATCAAAATGAGCATTCCACAAATGGGTTTTAATGCCAAAATAAATATATTTGGTCGATTCGTTTTTTACAGTTGGTAATGGCGCTTCAATACTCGTTTTACGATAAATTAATCCGCCGTAAATTTTTAAGTTGGTCGCCGGATTAAGAATATAACCGGCTTCAAGATTATTATACAATATTTTACCTAAATTACCTTGCAACATATACATGTCACTAGATTTGTCTTGCGAACGAATATACCGGTATATATCGCCTCCGTAAGCTACCGGATCACCTGGAAAATCAAAACCTTTCTCACCAATCATCAGTATGTTATGCGCATATAAACGGTTTTTCCGGTATTGCAATTCCAATAAAGTTTCTCTGAAATTTGCCCCCCAAGGATGAGCCAATGCTTGATAATCATGCGCATAGTTGGTCAACGTATTATGTCCGTAAGTGTAAGGACGCACTTGGTTGTATTCTGCCCTGATAAACAAATTAGTAACATTAAAAGCATCATAATATTTCATCCCGATTTGATAACCGAATTTATTACCCCAATAGCCCTTATCGCCGAAAAACTTACTAACGGTCATTTCATCTAATAGAAATTGTCCGTAAACACTAATTTTGTAGGGTAATTTATAACGTATGGATAATCCGACAACGGTGTTAGAAGCATTAGAACCGGATTCGTATTCAACGGTTTTAAAGAAAATCAAAGGATTTAAAAAGTTGACATCAAAACCTCGACGGTTTTCGTTATACCAAATCACCGATTCGAAAAATCCGAGATTTAATTTTTTGGTTGCATTCCAACTGATATAATGAATAGCCGAAAATTTCTTTTTAAACACACCATTACTGGAAAATTCCGGTCTCAAATCTTGATAAACCGTCCACATAGTCGTGTATTTGACGTGCCAAAAATTAGCCGAAATTTGAAAATACGGATAATTGGCGGCATTGTCTGACAAAAACAAAGAACGATAGCCGTCACCAATAAAATGTTTGCCATGCCCGAGTTCTAAAAAGAAATATTTGCTTGGTTTGTAGGCAACGTATCCTGCAGCATAGGGATAATCGGTATGGACAAAATCTTCGCTTTTATTGAGCCCGTATCCGGGAACGATTTGCGGATAAGTTGCCCAAGCATAGCGGTCAAAAAATTTGGGAAAACGGGCATAATTTTCGGCTATGGTTGAACTGAATGAAACTTTTTTACCGAGCGACCCTTCAACTCTAATGCCGCGGGTGTTTTGAAATGTTGTTGTGCCAGACACATTATCTTTGCCTAATCTGCCGTCCACCACTGGATCGATGGTAAACCAATAATCATTTTCTAAAACGGTAAACAAGTGTTCATTAAATAATTTTCGACCTACCCACGTTTTTTTTGGCAATAGCATTTGCCGGTATTTGTTTAAAATCACATTACCATTAACTTCATAATAATGTAAAGGTTTTAAAGCCGTATGGATACTATCGGGCAACTTAGCTTCTAATTCATTATTATCAAAATGGGTAAAGTGAATTTTGAGTTGGCTATGGACTTTTTTTTCATACAATTTTTCTTGTGCCGTTAATTGTTGAAAAAATAAGGCTAGCATCAATAACAAGAAATTTTTCATTCAAATAAATTTTGAACAAATTTAAGTTATTTTCTTGCAATAATGAAGTTTAGTCAAGCAATCCGATGATTTTTAAATATTTTACCATTTCATCAGTAAACAATTTGATGTTTTTTTGAGGAATATCCAACATCAAGTCATAGAGTTCTTCTTCGTTGATATAACCAACTCTAAATGAAGCTTTAATGGCAAGAGATAAATATTTTTCATAAGGATTGGACAAACCAGTAAAATCGAGTAATAAATCATATTGTTTGTCTAAAAATTCAAGAATTTCAGGTGTTTTTATTTTTCCAAAAGTTGAAAACACATTTTTATCTGCTACAATTCCCCGCAATTCATTATAATGATCGTTTTTTTCTTTAAAAGTGAAAATATCGAACCGGCTGCTACTAAGATTCAGCGCTTTTTGAACATATTTTAAGTTTTCAAAATTCAAATCGGATTGCGGATTGTTCAGTATAGCAACTTTTTGCACAGGTTTAGCAATAATCTGACGTTTAGACAATGCTTTGATAAAGGCATTGGTTTTTCTTTTGATGCTATTTTCTTTGAGTTGAAACAAGGATTTTATTTTTTGGGGATGGTAAAAATACACTTATTTAGTAGTTATTGCAAATTTAGTATTTATCCTTGAATCCGCAACAAGATATAAAATTTTTCAGAAAGCTTTTATTCTCATTTTACCAAACTCATTATCAATTAATTGACTTAAACTTGATTTGTTGAAATGAAACTTTACCGAAGAAATTCCTGCATAAGCACTTACAGTTGTTTACAATTTTGTATTTTTATCGTGTAAATATTTAAAATCACATATTTTTTGAATCGGATCACTAAAATAAGTGACAATATTTACGTATCAAAAGCTGTAAAAAAAACTTACACAGCTTGTTGATATTATTTTTCTAAAAATTCTTTATGGGTTTAGTGGAGTTTGAAATAATCGGTTAACCAAATAATCATATCATCAAATCAAGAATTCTTACTAAATTTGCAAAAGAATCAAATGAATTATGACCAAACATGGCACATTTATCATTTCATTAGACTTTGAACTATTTTGGGGAATTTTTGATAAAGCAGATATTTCAAAAAGAATTCATTATTTTGATAACACCCTTGCTGTTATTCCGGATGTTTTAAAACTATTTGAATCATATAACATTCAAGCCACTTGGGCTAGCGTTGGTTTTTTATTTTTCAATGATATGACAGATTTGAAAAAACATTTACCCGATAGGATACCTCATTATACTAATAAAAAACTTTCTGCATACCATTATATTAATACCTTGTATGATGACAAATACGAAAAATACCATTTTGCACCGGATTTAATTAGACAAATTCTTCAAACCAATGGACAAGAAATCGGTTCACATACTTTGTCACATTATTATTGTTTGGCTGAAGGACAAAATATTGAAGACTTCGAAGCCGACCTCAAACAACATGTAGCTGTAGCCAAAAGATTTGGTATTAAATTAAAAAGCTTGGTATTTCCTCGAAATCAATATAACCAAGCATATGAAGCGGTTTTATTAAAGTATAGTGTGGAATATATTAGAACCAATCCGGATGTTTGGTTTTGGGATACAACTAAAAAAGAAACGCTACTGACAAAAATCTTTAGAACAGCTGATGCTTACATCCCACTTCATAACAATCTTTTCACATTAGAGAATACCGATTATAACAAAAGTCAAATAATTAAAATTCCAGCCAGTCGTTTTTTCAGACCATTGAGTCCATATAAAATATTGAATAAGATCCGGTTAAATCGCATTAAAAATGAAATGACCCGTGCTGCCAAACAAAAAAAGATTTATCATCTATGGTGGCATCCGCATAATTTCGGACAAAATCCGGAAAAATCATTAAAGGAATTAACCGAACTATTACAACATTATCATGTTCTTCATAAAAAGTATAGATTTCGAAGTCGTAAGATGTCCAATCTTTTATAATTATTTTAAACCTTCCGTTTTTTACTTACAAAAACAAAACCCTAATACAAAAACCATACGCTATTAAAAAA
>WFZY01000317.1 GCA_015489265.1 Flavobacteriaceae bacterium
CCTTTGTAATGATAAGACATTCCAACATCGACATTATAATACATTTCGCTTTGTACTACACCGGCTATAATCGGGTCAAAACGATTGGGGTCAAAACTGGTTTCATCTAATTGATTTTGGACCAAAGTTCCGGCAAGTCCAAAAGACAATTTATTGACATCAGCGCCATTACCAAAATTGATATGATGGGCATATGCCAATTGTAAACCTTTTTGCGAATGGTAGCCGTTTCGGTCATTAAAAATAATAACACCAATGCCATTTTGTCCCTCTTCACCCAAATGGGTATGGAAACTAAAAGTCTGTAACATAGGATTATCGGCTACATCAAACCATTGCATTCGAGCTGTTAATCGTACCTTAGCACAACTACTGGCACCTGCCATAGATGGGTGTAATAAATATAAATTGTCCGATAAATAATCATGATAAATAGGAATACCTTCTTGCGCTTTTATAATGTTTGGACTTATGGTTAAAGCCAATATGATTAAAATAATTTTTTTCATATGATTATATATGATATTATTTGAGTGTTGAAATGATAACTTGCACTTTAAAAATAAAAAACGCATAAAAATAAAAAAAATTATTATAGTTGCCTAATTTATTCCTTAAAAAACGAATCTACAAATTCATTTTTATCAAATTCTTGTAAATCTTCTATTTTTTCTCCGACTCCAATATATTTTACCGGTATTTGAAATTGGTCGGAAATACCAATCACCACACCACCCTTTGCCGTACCATCGAGTTTGGTAACCGCTAAAACATTGACTTCAGTTGCTTTGGTAAATTGTTTGGCTTGTTCAAAAGCGTTCTGACCGGTTGAACCGTCTAATACTAATAGGATTTCATGTGGTGCATCCGGAATGATTTTTCGCATCACATTTTTGATTTTAGTCAGTTCGTTCATCAAATTGATCTTATTGTGTAAACGGCCTGCTGTATCTATCAAGACAATATCGATATCATTGGCAACCGCTGATTGCAAAGTATCAAACACCACAGATGCCGGATCACTACCCATTTTTTGTTTGATAATGGGAATATCAACACGGTCTGCCCAAATTTGCAACTGGTCTATGGCAGCAGCCCTAAAAGTATCAGCTGCCCCCAACATCACTTTTTTTCCTTCGTTTTTGTATTTATGTGCCAACTTACCGATGGTAGTGGTCTTACCCACTCCATTGACACCGACAACCATAATAACATAAGGTTTGGTCGTATCCGGTGAAAATTTTAGCACATTATTGTTTTCATTTTCAGCTAATAAACCGGCTATTTCTTCTCTTAAAATTTTATTCAGTTCACTCGTTCCCAGATATTTGTCTTTTGCCACACGTTTTTCAATCCGATCTATGATTTTCAGCGTCGTATCAACTCCAACGTCAGAAGTGATTAAGACTTCTTCCAAGTCATCTAAAACTTCGTCATCAACTTTTGATTTACCGGCGACGGCTTTAGATAGTTTTGAAAAAAAACTTTTCTTAGATTTTTCCAAACCTTTATCTAAGCTTTCTTTTTTTTGTTTTGAAAATATTTTTTTAAACATATTTGTTTATTTAATTAGCACGAAAATACTATTTTTATTAGCAATATCCAAAATCATAAAAAAATCCAACCTTAAAATTAAGATTGGATTCTAAAATATTAGAAAAAATTATTTAAAGAATTATTTTTTAAAAAAATCTTTAGCCGCTGCGGCATTTACCATTTTTTCTTCAAAGACATACGCACCTGTTTTAGGTGATTTCTTCATACGGATCACTTTTGTGAATTTTTTGGAACCTGTTTGTAAGGTTGCTACTGTTTTCTTTGCCATGTCTTATAATTATTTAATTTCTTTATGTAGCGTATGTTTACGCAAAATAGGATTGTATTTTTTTAACTCCAATCTACCCGGTGTATTTTTTCTGTTTTTGGTAGTAATATATCTTGAAGTGCCCGGAAGCCCACTATTCTTATGTTCAGTACATTCTAAAATGACTTGAACTCTGTTACCTTTTGCTTTCTTTGCCATGATTCTCTATATTTATACGTTTCTTGTTAGATAGCCCTTTGCTTTTGCATCTTTAATAGCAGCAGCAATGCCTTTTTTATCAATAATTTTTAATCCTGCCTTTGAAACTTTTAAGGTTACCCAGCGGTCTTCTTCAGGAATATAAAATTTCTTTTTAAAAAGATTGATATCAAATCTTCTTTTGGTTTTGTTGTGAGCATGAGAAACATTATTTCCCATCATCACTTTTTTTCCTGTTATTTCACAAACTCTCGACATCTCGCTTTATTTTTTATCTTATTCAAAATTGAGTGCAAATTTATAAATTATTTTTTATTAGACAAACAAATTTGACCTATTTTTTAATAAAAAATAATTTCATTATACCTTTAATCCGACTACAATACTAATTACAGCATCTTATAACCTAAATTCAAGCCCAAACCACCGTAAGTTACCGGACTGTAATTGAGCTGAACAAAAAACCGGTCCCAATCGCCACGGATACCAAAATCCAGCTTGCTTCTTGAAAATGTATTTTGAATATCCAAAGGATCATGCACATCATCTGCCACTACTGCACCTAAACCGGTAGGGTCAGCGGCATAAACCGGATAAGTTCCCTTAACCATGATATGAGAACTACCCAAATTGACACCGCCACCGGCAAAAACATTAAAATGCGCACTAATATTATAGTCAAAATAAGCTGCTAAATTCAGACTGGTATAGCTCACATTTATTTCTTGATTATCATAAGGACCTGTTGTTTGTCCGGTAATGCTAACCGGTGTATAAATTTTTCCGGGTTGAATATCCAAATCGGAATGACCGTACAAATATGCACCGCTTCCTTGAATACTGATACCATAAGATTTATCTTGTAAAGATTTGACAAATAAAGCTAAATCTTGTTGAACGCCCACACCTAGCATGCCTACTTTAAAATCTGAATCGGGAATGGTAATATACGGGATGAAATTGAATGATAAATTAGTATATTTTAAACGATAGGTAGCACCCAAAAACGGTAATGGCATCGCTGATTTTTGACTTCCGGTAGGCGTGTCAAATTCAATTAAAGGTCTACCTAAAAGGTCCTTTTCTTTTGAAACCAAAGTAATACTTTTTAAAGAATCACCAAAAACGGTTTGCGCCATTATTTTATCGGCTTCTTTAGGTTCAAAATGTTGCAGATTGAGTTTGGTGACATCATAAGTCCAATCATCATTTGGAATATTAATATATGCCAGTTTTACACTTAAAGTCAAATGATGTTTGTCATCTCTTTTTATTTTAGAATAAGTCACATCTGACAGTCCGAAAACAATAGCTTTGTTAAGCGGTTTGACATAAGCTTCAACTAATTTACTGCCATCTTCAACTCCACCTTGAATTAAGGCACCGGTATCAACTAAATTTTGAGCAAAATTAGTCATGACACCTACCAATAATAATGTTATGGTTACAATTTTTTTCATATAGCAAAGATTTTATAAAACAAAATTACATAAACTTCCCTATAAAAACGTAATTTTTATTACAAACATTTAAAAGTAATTCTTGCTTTCATTGATGTAAAATCAAAACATAAATGATCTTTTTTAATCTAAAAACTGATTTTTTACAGATAAACCGTAAATTATTTTGACAAACAAAATTATATCACTTGTTAAGTTTCTATTTTTTATTATCTTAAATCGCTAATTCTTAAAAATATCTACTATGAAAACGACGTATCAAGAACAAATTAACAATTTTATAGATTACGCCAAACATCGTAATCCGAATGAACCGGAATTTTTACAAGCAGTCAGTGAAGTGGCCGAAGCGGTAATTCCATTTATGATGGAACACCCCAAGTATAACAACAAAATGTTGTTAGAGCGCATGATTGAACCCGAACGGGTAATCATGTTCAGAGTACCTTGGGTCGATGACAAAGGCAAAGTACAGGTTAACAGAGGATACCGCGTCGAATTTAATTCGGCTATTGGTCCTTATAAAGGTGGATTGCGATTTCACGAAACAGTTAATTTGAGCATCCTAAAATTTCTTGGTTTTGAGCAAACTTTTAAAAACTCATTGACTACTTTACCCATGGGAGGTGGTAAAGGTGGTTCCGATTTTGATACACGTGGCAAATCCGATACCGAGGTCATGCGTTTTGCTCAAGCATTTATGAGCGAATTGTTCCGTCATATCGGTCCAAATACCGATGTCCCAGCCGGCGATATTGGTGTTGGAGGGCGTGAAATCGGCTATTTGTTTGGACAATACAAAAAACTGAAAAACGAATTTACCGGTGTTTTAACCGGCAAAGGTATTGCTTTTGGCGGTTCGCTAATCCGTCCGGAAGCTACCGGATACGGTGTGGTCTATTTTGCCGAGCAAATGCTCAATACCAAAGGTGATTCGTTCAAAGGCAAAACCGTTTTGGTATCAGGTAGTGGTAATGTAGCACAATATGCAACTGAAAAAGCCACACAACTTGGCGGTAAAGTTGTTACACTTTCCGATTCCAGCGGTTATATCTATGATCCTGATGGTATCGATGCCGAAAAACTTAAATTTGTGATGCATCTAAAAAATGTCAAACGTGGACGTATTTATGAATATGTCGATAAATATCCGAATGCCAAATATTTTAAAGGCGAAAGACCCTGGGGCGTTAAAGCCGATATTGCTTTACCTTGTGCCACACAAAACGAAATCAATGCCGAAGATGCTGCAAAATTACTCAAAAACGGTGTCATAGCCGTGGTTGAGGGCGCCAATATGCCTTCTACACCCGAAGCCATCAAACTGTACAAAGCTGCTAAAATACTGTATGCGCCGGGCAAAGCCTCTAATGCCGGCGGGGTTGCTGTATCCGGATTGGAAATGAGTCAAAACTCCTTGCGATTTAGTTGGTCACGTGAAGAAGTCGATGAAAAACTCAAACGCATCATGAACGATATTCACCAAGCTTGTGTCAAATACGGCAAAACACCCGATGGTTGGATAGACTATGAAAAAGGTGCCAATATTGCCGGATTTGTCAAAGTAGCGGATGCCATGCTGGCGCAAGGTATAGTTTAATAAATTCTACTTTTTA
>WFZY01000318.1 GCA_015489265.1 Flavobacteriaceae bacterium
AAAAACATCTGTTGGAATATTAAAAAAAGCCCCGCAAATGCAGGGCTTTTATTAAAAATTTATCTTCTTTAAAAAGACGTTTAGAATTTTAATTTGACACTAAAGTTCCAAGAACGTCCCCAACCGAAGAATACTTTGTTTTTGACATTAACGCCATTCCAAGTAGTATCACCTGGATTAGCAAATTTGTTAGTACTAGATTCAGAAATATAGTGTTTGTCAAATAAATTATTGACACTGAATCTGGTCGTAATTTTTCCTACTTTTTTAATAGGGAACTTATATGTTATACTAGCATCTGTCAAACTATATGCCGGTAATTTTAAAGAACCATCATGATCTGGGTTAGAAAAGCTCAAAGGATCAATTTTTGCATATAAATTATCAGCATAAAATTGATCTAAATTTAAAGTAAGGTTTTTAACAGGATAAAATGATACACCTGTATAAGCTGTAAATTGTGCTGCATCACCAACTTTTACACCTTCTAAATATAATGTTTTAGTTTCTCCGGGAATGGGCACATTGTTTTCGTCTACAAACGGTGCTTTAACATTACCTTCATAAAACCAGTCGCCCACAGAAACCATACCTCTTAATTTAACAAAATCAAATTTTGCTGATGCTTCTAGTTCAGCACCTCTATGTACTTCTTTAACATCATACAATTTAGCAACACCGGGGACATCAGGGGTTGAAGGATCATTATCCAAATCAAAAGTACCATAAACAGGAAGATATCTGTCTGTCCATGTTGTGTTGTAAACATTAACGTTGACTTTCCAGATGTTATCCTTATAGCCATAACCTCCTTCAAAACCAAGAATTTTTTCATTTTTGACATCCTTATTATAATCATTATTACTATAATTCGGGAAAATAGCTCTAAATAGAGGCTGTTTGCTATAATATCCGGCATTTACAAATACGTTATGATGTTCATTAATATTGTAATTAACACCACCTTTGATATTACCACCATTCATAGAAACCCAATCAGATTTTTGTTCAGGATCAGAATCTTTGTAATTGAAATAATCAATTCTTTGAAATTGTTGATTAGAATAACCGCCTTGTACAAAGGCAGAGAACACATCAGTTTTATATTCAACTTGGCCAAAACCTCCTAACCAACGAACATTTCCTTGGTTAAAATATCCAATTTTTTCTTGTTTAGTAATATCTATAAAAGGATTCCATGAGGGGACAGCTTCAACAAAATCTTCGGGATAAATATAATGGTTAGGATTATTTATATCACTACCACTATCTAAGAATCTGTCAGCACCCAATACATTGTTAACAACTTGATAATGATAACCGGTGTACGTTCTTGCATCAACACCTACGTCAAAACTTAAATTGTCACTAAAGTCATTGTGATAATTAATAATGGTTCCGTACCAGTCATGAGAATTCATACCAGCCCTTCTAGTAATACCTGAACTGTATAAATCATTTGTATAGAGACCGTCTGAATCAGGTGTTCTATCAGGACCAAAATCCGCAACATGACCACCGGAATTCCATGTATGAATATCATCCCATCGAATTAAGCCATTATCATCTTTTAGAACATAATATTTTTTGTTATTAATCTTTCCTCTATCTCCTGTTCCGCCTCCGCGGCCCCAAGAACCATAGAAAACAGCATTAATCTTAGAATTATCATTGATTGTCCAATCCCAGTTTAATGATGCAATAGGTTTATGATAAAAATTTCTTTTCATATTATATTCTTCACCATTGTAAAAGCCCCAAACATTATTATATCTGATATTCGGTTCTCCATCTACACCACCATACTCGATATAATCTTTAATGGGAATGGTATAGTATCTTGGGTGATGCCATTGTGGGGCTCCTGTAGCAGTAAACATTAAGTTATGTTTATCATTTAGCTTATAGCCGATACTTAAGAACCAAGTATAGCCCTCACCTTTTGTGCCGTCCACATAACCATCTCCACTAAAGCGGCTTAATAAAACAGAAGCGGATAAACCGTTTTCTAATAAACCGGTATTATAAGCTGCTGAAAATTTCATGTATTTATCATTACCGAAAGTAGCGGCAACAGCTCCACCACGTTTTTTGTTGGCTGAATTGGTTAAGATATTAATAGTACCTCCGACAGAAGAGATAGCCAATTTAGAAGAGCCTAAACCTCTTTGTACTTGCATAGCAGAAGTCACATCGGTTAAACCAGTCCAATTAGACCAGTAAACTTTACCGTTTTCCATATCATTAACAGGCATACCGTTAATCATTATCGCTGTGTTTCTCGAATCAAAACCTCGGATATTGATACGGGCATCACCAAAACCACCCCCTTGCTTGGTAGCATAGACAGAAGGTGTGTAATTTAATACCTCAGGTAATTCTTTGGTACCGATACGTTCTTGAATTTCTTCGGCTTTCATGGTTGAAACCGCTACCGGTGTTTGGCGTTCTTTGGCAATATCAGCCACACCAACAATTACAATTTCGCCAAGTGATGAAGCACTAGGGGCTAAATTAATTTTTCCTAAATCTTTAGTTTGTCCGTTAGAGACATTAACCGCAATAACAACAGGTTCATAACCAACAAAAGAAATTTTAACTTTTTGAGCACCTGCCGGCACTTCCAAAACAAAGTTGCCGTCAAAATCTGTAGCAACGCCGGTTGTTGTGCCTACGACTACAACATCAGCGCCCGGTAAGGGCTCATTTGTTTTTGCTTCAACAACAGATCCTTTAATGGATCCTTGCGCAAAAGCATTACTTGCCATTAGTCCGAATATGGCAAACAG
>WFZY01000319.1 GCA_015489265.1 Flavobacteriaceae bacterium
CACCCCTGCCAAAATATATCAAACGCCCCCCGACTGAGGATGACAAAGAACGTTATCAAACTATATTTGCTAAACATGAAGGAGCAGTGGCTGCACCGACAGCCGGATTGCATTTCTCAAAACATTTATTGAAACGTCTGGAAATTAAAGGAGTGCATTTGCCAGAGGTAACGCTTCATGTCGGTATAGGCACATTCAATCCGGTTGAAGTGGAAGATTTATCTAAACATAAAATGGATTCGGAACAATTTTTTATTGAAGACAGAGTGGCTGAGGAAGTCAATCGTGCTATTGATAATAAAAAACGTATTTGTGCCGTAGGAACTACGGTAATACGTTCCTTGGAATCGTCTGTTACGGCAGATAATTATTTGCGCCCTTATCAAGGTTGGACCAATAAATTTATTTTTCCACCCTATGATTTTAAAATTGCCAATGCTTTGATTACCAATTTTCATACACCCAAATCAACCCTGTTGATGTTAGTGGCTGCATTTGGTGGATATGATTTAATTATGGATGCCTATCAAGAAGCCATAAAAGAAAAATACAGGTTTTATTCTTATGGAGATTCAATGCTGATTATATAACAATATGTATAAATAATTTACAAAACCGCTGTAAAAGCGGTTTTTTTAATATTATAGAATGAGAATTTTAAACCTGTTATATTATGTAGCAAATAGCAAATTCATAAAATATTATGATTTAATATGAATAATAATTAAATACAGCGCTTTTTGTTATGTAATAAATATTACATTAGGTAATTTTTAGAGATATTTTTATTAATAAATTTATGATTTTTATCATTTTTATGTTATATTTGTGACCGAAAAACATAAAAATAACTTAATATGGCAAAAATTGTAGTTTTAGGTTCGGGAATTGCCGGACATACCACTGCTGCATACTTGCGGAAGTGGTTAAACAAATCTCACGAAGTGGTCGTTGTGTCGCCGAATGAGTATTACCAATTTGTTCCATCCAATATTTGGGTAGGTGTCGGTAGAATGACACCCGAACAAATTCGATTCAAATTGGAACCCAAATACAAAAAATGGGGTATCAATTTCAAGCGCGCCAAAGCTTTAACCATCCATCCTGAAGGTGGTAAAGATTCGGAAAAACCTTATGTAACTATTGAATATGTAGGACAAGGTAAAGAAGGTCAAAAAGAAGTCGTTGACTATGACTACTTGGTTAATGCGACCGGTCCACAATTACGTTTTGATAAAACAGAAGGTCTGGGACCCGATCATGGACATACGGTTTCGGTTTGTAATTTTAATCATGCGGCACATGCTTGGTCAGAATTGCAAAAATCCATCAAAAAAATGGAAGCCGGTGAAAACCAAAAAATCGTTATTGGTATAGGACATCCCGGAGCGACTTGTCAAGGGGCAGCTTTTGAGTATATCTTAAATGTTTATCATGAGATTGACCGCCGTGGTTTAACTGATAGAGCCAATATCACTTATATTACTAATGAATATGAAATCGGTGATTTTGCTATGGGTGGTGCTTACATCAAACGTAACGGTTATATTACACCTACCAAAATCTTTGCCGAATCTTTTTTAGCCGAAAGAGAAATTAATTGGGTGAAACGTGCCGGTGTAAAAAAAGTAGATGATAACAAGATTTACTATGAAAATTTAGCCGGCGAATTTAAAGAAATAGAATACGATTTTGCGATGTTGATTCCGGCATTTTCTGGTCCCGGATTTAAGGCATATGACAAACAAGGTGCTGATATTACAGACAAAATGTTTAAGCCCAATGGCTTCATGATCGTTGATGCCGATTATACCCCGAAACCTTATGAAGAATGGAAAGCCAGTGATTGGCCTGAAACTGTACAGCATCCCGAATATAAAAACATTTTTGCTCCGGGTATCGCTTTTGCCCCGCCGCATACTATTTCTAAACCTTTCACATCTCCTAATGGTACTAAAATCGTTCCGGCACCGCCACGTACCGGTATGCCATCCGGTGTAATGGGTAAAGTAGTTGCTCAAAATATCAGAGACGTTGTTAAAGGCAAACGAAAATTAGATAATTTGAAACATAAAGCATCTATGTCTAAAATGGGTGCTGCTTGTATTGTCTCTGCCGGATTTGGAATGACTAACGGTATGGCTGCTACGATGACGGTATTCCCTATAGTTCAAGACTGGGAAAAATATCCGGAATTTGGTCGTTCATTAACCTATACGGTTGGCGAACCCGGTTTGGCAGGGCACTGGCTCAAATGGTTTATGCACTATATGTTCTTGCATAAAGCCAAAGGCTATCCTTTCTGGTGGTTATTACCTGAATAAACTTTAATAAACTTAACAATTTAAAAAAATTAAATTATGGGACATAAAAAACATTTAAGAAGAATAACACGTGGCTATAATGAATTTTCATATGCCACCATTCCAACCGGATTTACACGTTTTATGCGAAAATGTGTCATTTGGCAAGCATGGCGTTGGTTGGTTTTAAACATCAAGATTTTGAGAATTGTGGCATTTGGTCACTCTTAATGGAACAATTTATATACACTTTATAAAAAAAACTGCAAATTTATTTGCAGTTTTTTTTATAAAATACTTGATTGTATTTTAATAATTTTTATCTTTGTACGAGATATATTATATAATAATTTGAGAAACAAGCTATATACCATATTATTATTAGCAGCTTTTTTTACTGCTATTATACAACCGGCGATACCGTTTGTACAGTATTATATGGCTTCACATCAAACTATTGAATCGATAGATAAGCCATGTTCATGTAGCTGTGATGATACACATGACACGACGCATCCGCCAACAGGAGATGCTTATTTGAAAGCCCTGCTTAAACGTGCCTGCAAGGATAAGAAAAAAGATAATCCAAAATTGCCGGTAGTTAGTATTTCCGTTTTTGTCAAGACTTTATTTACACCTAAATCACCGGTCTATACTTGTCCGGAACAAAATTATACCAAAATTTCAGATTTCATAATCCTACCCCCTACAAGTTCTCATATTGAAGAACTTTTCCGTCCCCCGCAGTATTGTTAATCTACTTCAATTTCAAATTGTGTAGATATAACTACGCGTTATTTAGCTTGGGGATTTGTAATAAATCAATACACCTTTAATTGTTTTTGTGTGTCAAAGTTGCACGTGTCTGATATGTATTGATCATGCCGGTTGCAAATTCAAAATAGTCCGATTTGTTGAACTGTTTTAATTTTGTAACGGTAATCAATTCTAAAAATTTGAAATAGTTTTTCTATTTGAATGAGGAATTGACATAATATTACATTATTTTAGCTTTAATTCATCTTTTTACGATCAATATTGATAAAAGATATTGCATTGATTTATTACAAATCTCTTTATAGAAAAACTTATTTTTTACTTAATTATTTCAAATTATTAAAACTTTTGAAACAAATTGTTTCATACATATTAATTTTAATATATGCGTTGATCATTATCAGCCCGGCTTTGCCTATGGTTGATTATGTGGTCAATTACAAGCATATTTCGCAAGATCTTTGCGAGAACAAGGATAAGCCGTGGATGCACTGTAATGGTAAATGTCATCTGAAAAAAGAAATTAAAAAAGTAATGGGAAACGACAATCCCGACAAGAAAAAAACAACCGTCCCAACTTTAAAACTTAAAGAATATACCTATTATTATCGTATAGGATTGCTTAAAAAATATTATTTAAAACTGACTTTTCAACAAAAAAAACAAATATTAATCATTCAAAAAACCTTTAAAGGTTACTTACCCGATATGATTAAACCCCCGCCTGTGCTTCAATTCGTTTAATCACTATTCGATTGTTTTTCATAATTCAAGAGCACTTTGTCATTCCGACAGCGCAACAAGAAATACAATGTCATTCCGATAGAGCAACATAAATGCGATGTCATTTCGAAGGAGGAACGACTGAGAAATCTATATTTATAGAAAATGAGATTTCTCCCCCGACTTCAGTCGGGGTCGAAATGACAAATAAAACAATCGAACCAATTTATCAGAAAATTTAGTACACATCATTGTTTTTGAAAATCCACTTTTCAAATAGTAGTGTATTATTAAAATTTAACTATTAAAAACAAAGAAATGAAGCAAATAATAATAGTCATACTATTTTTATGGACAGGTATGACGTTTGCACAACAAAATATTACAGGCAAGGTTTATGATGCAGCCGATAAGACACCATTGGCGGGTGTTGTGATAAAAGCCGAAAAGTCGGAAGCAAAAACCACTTCAGATATCGATGGTAAATTTACGATTGCCGTCCCATCAGGAACCATATTAGTGTTTAGTTATCCGAATTACAAAACAGTCAAATTATCCGCCAAAGACGGTATGGCTGTGGCTTTGGTCAAAAAAGCCATTTCGCTGGATGAAGTGGTGATAAAAGCCGACCCGATGGCAGATATCACCCATTCGGTTGTGGTGATGGATGATGTCGTCAAAAGCAGTCAGCCACGCAATGTTGCCGACTTGTTTAAGGATATTCCCGGTTTTAGCATCCAAAAACGCAGTGCGACGGCTATGGAACCGTCCTTACGTTCGTTTAAATACGAAGAAATGAACATCAAATATGACGGTGGCAACAAAATGGTTAATGCCTGCCCCAACCGTATGGACCCGATTACGGCACACGTGATTCCGGAATCCGTGCGTAAAATCGAAGTCGTTAAAGGGCCCTTTACCGTACGTTTCGGTCAAATATTCGGTGGCATGGTCAATATGATAACCCATCAACCGACACCGGATAACTACGGTTGGCACGGCAATCTGCAATCCGGTTATGAAACCAATGGTAACAATTTGGTTTTACGGGCTGATATGTTGTATGCCGCCCAAAAGTTTGACCTTAATATCGATGGCGAACACCGTGATTTCGGTGATTATACCGACGGCACCGGCGTGGTAACCCCTGCCGGATTTAAAACGGATAGCTATTCGGTAAAATTGGGCTACAATCCGTCTAAAAACCAACGTTTGCAAGTCAATTGGCATCAAAAATTCGGTAGTGAGATTAAGCACGCCGGATTGCCGATGGATTCCCCAAAAGACGATAGCTATTTGTTGGGATTGGATTATAAGATTAAAAAATTGTCGGAGAAAGTTAAATATGTACAATTCAAATCTTATTATTCATTTGTTGACCATTTAATGACCAACGGTTACGGTATGAAAACACCGCGTCCGAATTATCCGGGATTGGATGCCCGAACGCCGGTAACTTCCAATACCATGGGTGGTAAACTGGAAGTGGCATTAACCCCGAAAAAGGAATGGCTGATTTATACCGGATTAGATGCCGATATCATCAAACGGGACGGTACCAAAACAGTTATTGTCAATAACAATCTGAATACCGGTGTCCCTTTAAATCCGCCGATGATTAAAAAGATGAAAGTCTGGCAAAATGCTTATATCAATGATTTTGGCGTTTTTGTCGAAGCCAACAGAAAATTGTCCGACCATTATTATCTAACCGCCGGTGTGCGAACCGATTATGTCGTATCGGAAGCCAAAGATCCGGCACAAGGTTTTGTAGCTATTTATGGCAATCAAGGACAAAGAACCGATGTAACTTTCGGTGGAAATGTTGCAGTCAAATACAAAAAGGATGATTACCAATTGCAGTTGGCTGTGGGGCGTGGTACGCGTACGCCGTCGATGTTAGAACGTTACATTTACCGTTTTATCGTAGGCGAAGATAGCCGGGAATATATTGGTAATCCCGATTTAAAGCCCGAATACAACAACCAAGTGGAAGTTTCTGTCCAAAGAAAATGGACAAAATTTCAAGCAGGTGGTAGTATTTTTTATTCCTATTTTCAAAACTATATCACGCCTGTTTTGACACCGGCATTGATATCACCCGTAGGAAGTTGCGGCGCACCGCCAAAGCCCCCCAAAGTGTTTAAAAATGTCGATGCATATCAATACGGATTTGATTCGTACATTGCTTATCAATTGACAGAGCGTTGGCTCATCAAAGCCGATATGGCATTGACCAAAGCTTACGACATTACTTTGGATGAACCGCTGGCACAAGTGGCACCACCTAATGCGCATCTGGAAGTAAAATATGATACCGGCAAATATTGGGCGGATATTCGCGGCGAATTGGTAGCCACACAAACTGATTATGCCCCGAGTTTCTTGGAAACCGAAACGCCCGGACATAACACTTTCGATTTGCGTTTGGGCTGGAAACCCTACAAAGGTTTATCAGTAGGTGCTGCGGTACTCAATTTGACCAATGAAGCTTATTATAACCACTTAAACTTTGCTTTTAAAAATGCCGATGACTTAAACGGTCGTCGCATTTTTGAACCCGGACGTAGTTTTAGTGTGTTTTTGAAATACAAATTCTAACTAAACCTGTTAGGTCTTTCAGACCTGATAGGTTTTGAACTAAAATCAATAAAAAGACCTAGCAGGTCGCCAAGACCTATCAGGTCAGACCTGTTAGGTTTTCAAAACCTGATAGGTCTGAAATAGAAAAAGAAAATATAAATAATAATTTTAATCAATTAACTTACTAGACCTAGCAGGTCTTCAAGACCTACTAGGTCAGACCTGATAGGTTTCTAAAACCTGATAGGTCTATCTGGTCGAAACTTGACAAGATTAAAGTAACAGACCTAGCAGGTTTGTTAAACCTACTAGGTCTGGAAAGTAATAAAAGAATAACTAACAATTAAACCAAATTAAAAATGAAAACCATAAATAAAATCACCTATTTACTTATCATAGCCGGTTTATTAAGTATCACGGCTTGCAAAAAGGAAGAAGATAAACCTGTCAATACCCACGACGATGCTTACGGTGATGTAATTACCAAAAAAATGATGATGATGGGTAATGCCAAATATGTCCCCATATTTTTTGCCGGTGCAGAAGGAATCGTGGCAGATGGCAGTAGTGTCAAAGCCCCTGATGGCACCGTTTACGACTTACACGAATTTTGGGCAGGACCGGGACTATTAACCGGCAATGGCAATGTTGGCAATACGATACCCCAAGCCGGCACTTATACGTTTACTTTAAAATTCAGTGATGGTTATGTCAAAACCGTTACCGATGTATTGGAAGGCGAAGATACAACCGTGCCGCAAATTACGGTCAATTACAATGCAAATGCTAATCCGCAAACCATTGATGTGAGCTGGACGCCATCGCCCGAAGCGGATTTTTATTGCATCAAAATGACGGATTTGGATATGGCAAATAACAAACCGTTCTTTAAGAAACCGATGATTGCCAAATCACAAACATCGTTTACCATTACCTTAGATGGTAGTAATGGTTGGATGCGTCCGGTTTCAGAACTGCAAAACGGTACGGATTATTATGTTGTGGTGTCTGCCAAAAAAGTAGAAAGCGGCACACAGGTTACCGGTATGAGCAAGAATTTTGAAGTCAACGGTTGTAATAAAACCACAATAACATATCAACAATAATGTATTAACAATTTAGTTTGATTTTGGTTAATTAAACAGCCATACCGGTTATTTTAAGACGAACCTTTAGCGGTGTTCTCATTTTCTTAATTTTTTCCGGTATGGCTTATCCAAACACCTGCAAAGCAGGCGGGTATTTTTTTGCCAAAATTTGACTAAACAAAGGTAAAATAAATCGAATAAATTATGCAAAACAAATTTATTATAATAGGTGTATTCTTTTTAAGTTTATTGGGGAATGCACAACAAATCAATATTTCAGGCAAAATAACAGACCGTCAAACCCAAGAAGCTCTTATGGGCGTTAATGTGTTTGATCAAACGCAAAATAAAGGAACGGTTACCGATATTACCGGACATTTTTCCTTGACAAACTGTCAACCCAATGATAAAATTATCGTGAGTTTTTTAGGATATAAAAGTTTAGAATTTAAGGCATCGGATGTGCCGGCGGTTATATCTTTAACAGCCAAACCCGACCAACTGGATAAAGTCGTAATTACGGCAGGTGGTGAACGCCAGCGCCGAAAAGATGTCCCGATTTCCATTACGCAGATTTCCGCCAAAGAATTGGAAGAAACCAAACCCATTACTTTGGAAGAAGTCTTAAACAAAACCCCGGGCGTAATGATGGTCGATTTGGGCAACGAACAACATTCCATGTCCATTCGACAACCCATCAGTTACAAAAGTGTGTTCTTGTATTTGGAAGACGGGATTCCCATCCGTGCCACCGGTGTTTTTAACCACAATGCGTTGATTGAAATCAATCATGCCGCTTTAAAAAAGATAGAAATTATCCGCGGACCTTACTCTGCCATTTACGGAAGTGGCGCTATCGGTGGTGCTATCAATTTTATTACCAAAGAGCCTTCGGCAACACCGCAATATCAAGTATATGCCATGGGTAACAACGTGGGCTATCGTAAAATCGGGGCGTCCGCTTCGGGCAGTTTTAACAAAACCGGTGTATTTGCCGCTATCGATTACAGTGGCAGACGCAACGGCTATCGCGAACATTCCGATTACGATAAAAAATCAGCATTTGTCAAAATGAACAACCAGTTAAGCAAGAAAACTTATCTGAAAACGGCTATTAATTATATTGACTATAAAACCGATATGACCGGCGGATTGGATAGTTTGTATTTTTACGGACAGGATTATACATCGCAATACCGCTTTACTTACAGAAAAGTGCAAGCTTTGCGGTATTATACGCAATTAATCAGTAATTTGACAGACGAACACCAAGTAAAAGCAAGCATTTTTGCCCGTTACAATGTGGTGGGACAAAATCCGCATTATCGTATCAAAGACGACTACAAACCTTGGACAGGTACAGGCGATCCGCATTTGGCTCATGGCGAAATTAACGAGAATAAATTTTACAGTGTCGGAACTATTTTGGAAGACACTTACAAATTGAAAAAATGGCGTATCACCAAAGGGGTTTCGGTAGATTATTCACCCAATTCGTACTATGCCAAATATATCCGTATTCATAAAACCGATGATGCTATTTATGATTCTTATCAAGAAACCGATTCGTTAAAAACCGATTATAAAGTCAATTTGCTGAATATCGGCGTATATGCCAATGTCGCCTATAAAGTTAGTCCGGCTTTAAAATTGTTAGCATCGGCACGCTTGGATAATATCAACTACGATTACAAGAATAATTTGGGTAGCGCTGCTTTTTCGGGCGCCCCCGATTCCAATAATTTTTTCAATGCGTTTACCCCAAAATTCGGGGCGGTTTACCAAGTAAACAACGATTTGAGTTTTTATGTCAATTACAGCAAGGGCTTCCGTCCGCCGGAAGTCGGTGAATTGTATCGCGGCGTTAAAGTGCCGGTGTTAGAGCCGGTTTATTATGACAATTATGAAGGCGGCTCATGGATTAGTTTGTTTGACAAAAAGCTGATTTTGGACTTGTCTTACTACGTCTTAAAAGCCGAAAACGAAATCATTTCGGTCAAATTGGATGATGGTTCACGGGTCAATCAAAATGTGGCACAAACCACGCACAAAGGTTTTGAATTTGGCGTGCAATATTTTGCTACCAAAGAATTATCACTTAAAGTTGATGGTGCCGTCAGCACACACAAATTTGATGTTTACACGCCCAAAGGACACGATTATTCGGGTAATGAAATGCCCGGGGCGCCCAAATTGATAATGAGTTCCGAATTGAAATATCATCCGTCGTTCTTAAAAGGCGCTTATGCCGGTTTGGAATGGTTTCACGTCGATCCGTATTATATGGACGAAGCTAATACCCAAAAATATGAAGGATACGATGTGTTCAACTTACGAATGGGTAAGCAGTTTAAACAATTTAAAGTTTGGTTAAACATCTTGAATTTAACTGATAAACTTTATGCCACGGCTGCCAGCAAATCTGCTTGGGGAACTTCTTATCGTCCGGGTGAAAAACGCTCGTTCAATTTAGGTGTTTCTTACAGTTTTAAATAATTTTTAGACCTACTCAGACCTACTAGGTTTTGAAAACCTAGTAGGTCTTTAAAAATTTAGTTTTATGAAAAAATTAATCTCATTATTAGCTTTTTTCGTCGTTTTGCAATCCTGTCAAAATACGCAACCGGTTCCATCAAAAAATAATCGTAAGCGTGAAAAAGACAGCGTTTTTGTTTTAACCGACCCTAATGTCAATTCGGAAGCGGCTTATCTTTTCAACAACGGCGACAAAATCATTTTGAATTGGACGCAAAGGGCGGAACACGATAAAAAAGACAATCTTTTAAAATTTGCTATTTTCAATTCCGAGACCGGCAAATTTGACAGTATTATCACGG
>WFZY01000320.1 GCA_015489265.1 Flavobacteriaceae bacterium
AATTTGGAACAAATCAAAAGTTTTGACTACGCCAATGTGCAGTACAAAACGGATTTAACCTTGAATATAGACGCTTATAAATACCCTTATTTGAAGTATGTTTCCAATCCTAAAAAAGAATTACGAAATTTCAGACGTCAATACATCGGTTATATTAATTCGGATAAAGATTCGATTATTGTAATTAGTATGTTCAATTTTCCGGATAAGATTTGGAAAAATGAATATGAGTGTTTTTTTTGGTCGGAGTTTATCATTGGATATGACGGTCCTTTTGAAGACCCTGAAAAAGTAAAATATTATTCGGTGAACCTATCAAAAGAAAAATTATGTAGCACACTTTATTTTGAAGATAGGTATTGTAAAAAAAACTTAGATGAATTACCCCCATCTATTTTTAAGGAGCAATTAAGGTGGAAATGGGAACAAAGGCCTGTTAGAATATTTGAAGGCGTGGGTTGGCCCAATGTTGCGGAAATAGGCAATTCGGAAAAATATATCCGTAAATCGTTACCCGTGCCGGATTCTTGTAAGACTTCTTTATTTGGAAATGTGAGGTTTTTAGATTCGTTGCAACGAGACAGTTTACATCCAAAACCGGTAATTCATTGTTATGATACCTTGGGTTTGCGTGTTTATACAATAAACCATAAAGTGTATGCATTGGAGTTTTATACCAAAGATTATATCACTTCGAAAAATGTCAAAAAGGGAAACTCAATAAAGAAAGTTCTCAAACGATACGGATCGGATTTTCATAAGACTATCTTTCGGGATTTTCCCCATTCACCAAATGGAACATTGTTGATGTATAGAAAGAAAGGCATTGGATTTTTGTTGAATAAAAAAGGCGATCGTGTTGAGGCCGTTTTTATTTTTGGTGCATTATTAAGAGTTCAGAAATAATGAAATCAGCATTTATTCCTGCACCTAGTTATGGTTATTAAAATTCAAATTTATGAAGACTACTTCTAAGCTTGTATTTTTATTGTTTGTTATTGGTACAATATATTATTTAATTCATAAGGCCATCGTATCAGGACCTTACAATTCACCTGTTTTAGGCAATTTTCCCGAAGAATATTATTCTTTATTAAATAAAGATACCGAGAGCATTAATCATTTATACACCTATATTAGTAATGGTACATTTCCTGTTAGTGCGATAGAAGTGGATTCATTACTAATTTATATTTTTAAATTTTCAAACAAACATTTTATTTTGAAAAAAATGGAAATTGAAGATAATCATATTTCTAGTTCTAGATTTATTTTTAATTATGTAGGAATTGGGAGCCCAAATCTTGACAATATCTATCGCAATAATTTAACTAAAAAATTAGATACCATATATATCCGATCGACCAAATTTATTGACACCTTGGTGTTTGACAAAAAACTAATAATATTAAAAGGTGTTTTAGGTAACTTGGAAGTAAAGGTAGATAAGTCAAAAAAGAACGCAGATGAATACTTTGAAAATAAATACTTTATTGTAAATGGCCCAATAAAATACTACTTGGTATGGATTAAAAAAAATGAATATATTTATGAACTCTTTATTGAAGCTAAAAAGTTTGATGATAAAAGGATATTAGAGTTATTTCAACATTAAAACCCCACCACGCCAAGCCTCCCACCCCCGGCGGGGTATAAAAAATTTCTTAATCTTAATGCACCACCCATACTATAATGTAGAGCAGCCGTAAGTTCTTTACGAATCGGATATTATCAGATAATAGGCCACCATGTTGACGCCGTTTTTATTTTTCCTAAAAGGGATTAGTTATTGTTCAAGCAGTTTGATAACCTCCTGTTTTAATACCGGCAAATGCCGGATAATAATACTCCAAATCACCTCGTCCGAAACGCTGTCATAACCGTGGATAATTCTGTTTCGCGTGTCCACGATCTTTCGCGCATTGGATAAATTTATTTGTTTGTCCGCTTCCAAAATTCGTTTTACTGCTTCGCCGATAATTTCCAAATTGCGCTCCACCGCCCGTTTGGTTTTTTACGTCCTTTTTGTATTTGTCGAATATTTTATTTCCCGGTTCGAAAAAACTTTCAATTTCATCAATCGCCATAAGAATATCAAATAACCAAACTTTTATTTTATCCTTCATAAACAAGCGTTTTGGTTCGGTCGATTGTTTGCCGGAAAACGGGATTTTTGATGGCTTGCTCTTCGAGCAAATCCACCGGACGATCAAAAATTTTTTCCAAGGCAAATTTCAAATCAAAATAATTATCGGCATAATTTTCCAAAGGGACATTCCTGAAACTAACCACAAAATCTATATCACTATTGGAGTTAAAGCTTTCATCGAGCACCGAACCGAAAACATACAGCTTTTTTACGTTGTGGCTTTTGCACAACTTACGCAGCTTGTCGATATTTATAGCCGTTAAATTCATATAACAAATTTAAGCACAAAAAAATAAAGAAAAAAACATGCCAAACGGATAGAATTTGAACCATTGATTATAAATCAACTTTTCCCTAACTTTACTCCACCAACCGCCTGCCCGTGGAAGTGAGAAGGGAAAATACGGTTTACTGCGACCAACCGGCCTCCCAATGCGCCGGCGGGGATTTCTCCACCCGCTACAAGTTCAACGGCAAGGAACTCGACAAACAAACCGGCTACTATTACTACGGCGCCCGCTACTACGACCCCGTGCTGTCCCGTTGGCTGGGCGTGGACCCGCTGGCGGAGAAGTATCCGGGATTTTCGCCGTATAACTATACATTTAATAATCCACTAATATTTATTGATCCAACAGGAAAAGGCGGTGAAAGAGCCACGGATGAGTGGATACGTTTTAGTACAGGTGAAGTAGTACGTGTTGGAGATAAAGGTGGTGATGAAAGAGATTACATTCATAAAGTTGATATAGATGGTAATATTACAACCAAAGTTGTTGATGTTAAGAAAAGTTATGTTTCAATTTCAGGAACAGAAATACCGACATTAATTGACAAATCCCCAGGATTAAGGGTATATGATGCAACTCCGCCGGCAATAAAACAAGTTTGCGTTATTGATGTAGTATATGATTTAGTCATAGATTTTGTATCTGAAAAAACCGGAATAAATAGAACTTTTATTGAGCTTGCTTCCATGTTTATAAATCCAAAAAAAGGAATTTCAAGCGTCGGTAGCTTATTAAAGAAATTAAAAAGAGGTTCAAAAGGATACAAACTAGCAGAAAAATTACTTAAATTTGGAAATGGAAAACGATTGCCTACGCCTAGTCTCGATAAAAAACAATTTAGAAGAGTAGAAGATTATTGGGTTCATATTCAAACTGGTAGTATTTACAAAAAGTCATATACTAGTCATGGCAATCCGGGTAATGCAGGGACACAATGGAAAATTTACCCTAAAAATACTACGGAATTTGGCAAACAAGCCAAGAAAGCTGCTTATCGGGTAACAATTGACTCAAATGGAAATATAGTTGGGTATTAAAATATTAAAAATATTAACAATTATGTATTTTGAAGATTTATTTAATAAAATTCGTCCATTATGGAAAGATGTTTATAATTTAGAAAATTATATAGATTTAGGATATAATGATGAAATTTCTATTGATGACATAAGGGATGAATGGGAAAAGATTGAGAAAATTGTTGATTTATATGAGAAAGAAAAATATAATCATTGGGACAGAACGATGAATTACATAATTTATCAAGTGCTATCTGATTATGCAGAAAAAAAAAGAAAAGAAGGGATACTTAAAATCTATTTTGATGAAATACCCCTTGAAGCATTTGAAAAAAAATTAAGGGAGAATTACAAACCGGATAAAAATGACCTTAGTTTCGTCTATGAAACTTGTAAAAAGTTTCAGAAAATCTATAAAGG
>WFZY01000321.1 GCA_015489265.1 Flavobacteriaceae bacterium
ATGCCGATAACACTTATCATTTTAAGGATTTTAATCCGGCTGTATTTCCCAATAATTTAGATATCCGGCACAATATAACCGCCGGTGTTTCATATAATTACCGGCATTTAAAAACATCTGTGGGTGTCAATTGGCACAGCGGCAAACCGACCACACTACCGGTAAGTGGCAATGAAATTGTAGGTAACAATATCAACTATGACACCCCTAATGCATCCCATTTAGACGATTATTTCCGTTTGGATTGGTCAGCGGTGTATCAATTTAGAATTTACCGGCAAATTCAAGCAACTTTGGGCATTTCCATTTGGAATTTGACCAATCAGCAAAATGTTTTAAGCCGTTACTACGGTTTGGATGCCGACCAAAATCTGATAGAATACCAACAAAAATCCTTGGGTTTGACGCCTAATCTGTTGCTGCGGCTTAGATTTTAATTTGCACGGCAAAACTATAAGTACGTCCCCAACCGAAAAAGACACGATTTGCCGTATCTACACCATGCCATAAACGGCTACCGGCTTGTGGAAAAATATTGCTAGCAGATTCCGAAATATATGTTTTATCGAATAGGTTTTCAACATTAAATGCCAGATCAACTTTGGCTAACTTTCTAATCTTAAACCGGTAATTGATGCCTGCATTGACCAAACTGTATGCCGGTAATTTTAACGAACCTTGATGCTGCGGATTGGAAAAACTGCCGACATCAATTTTGGCATACAATTTATCGAAATACTGTTGTGCCAGATAGAATCTCAAATGCCGGTTTAAACGATAAGCTATTTTGATAGCGGCAGAAACTTGCGCCGCATCACCGACTTTAACGCCGTCTAAATAATAGTTTTTAACTGCTACTTGTTGTTGCTGAAAATTGTAAAGCGGCACCTGATTGACATTGCCTTTATAAGACCAATTCCCTACGGAAAGCATTTGATAAATAGATAATCTATTAAATCTCAACCGGTTAACCCATTCTATACCTTTATGAATTTCTTGAATATTTTTAAGCGTGCCGCTCACCTGTTGGTTGTTGATATAATCGCTGACGGTTTCGTAGCGGTCTTTCCAAATGGTATAATAAACATTGACTTTTGAATACCAGCGTTCATTTTCATAAGTATAACCGGCTTCCGCGGCATAAATTTTTTCGTTTTTCAAATCATCAGCCACCTGATTGCTGCCCCAATTCGGGAAAACAGCATTATAAAGCGGTTGTTTGCTAAAATAACCGGCGTTTAAGAAAATATAATGGCGTTTGGCAAAATTATAACCCAATCCCGCCTTGATATTACCCCCCGGAATATAGACCCATTTGGATTTTTGTTGTCCTTCGGGTAAATTGAAATAATCGATACGTTGAAAACCCTGATGGGAAAGACCGGCTTGCAAAAAACCATGCCATTGGTTTTGGTTATATTGTATTTGCCCGAAAACGCCCAACCAATTGATATTTGCCTGATTATAAAACACGATTTTTTTTAGTGGGTCGATGCTTTTAAAGGGATTCCAATCGTAAGTTGCCGGCACAAAATCTTGGGGTTTGATTAAGCGGTTAGGATGATTGACGTCAAAGTTGTCTAAATAGCCGTCAGCCCCTAACACATCGTTGACTGTCAAAGTGTTTTTGCCAGAAGTCGTCCGCAAATCCAAGCCGATAGAGCCGCAAAGCGCATTGTTATAAATGTATTTCAAGTTGAAAAGCCCGCCATACCAAGCATGGTTGTTCATAAAAGCATAACGGGACATGCCGTCATCTATTTTGTTGATGAAATTTCCGTTGCTATCCGGCGTTCTATCAGGACCGAAATCCGGCACATGACCGCCTTGATTCCAATTGTAAATATCATCAAAGCGGACTTGACCATTTTGGTCGGTATAAACCGGATCGTTGGGATAATGGTAATTGATTGCCCCAATGGCACCTGTGCCGCCCCCACGACCGAACATGCCGTATAAGACACTGCTTAATTGCAGTTGATCGTTGAGAAACCAATCCCAGTTTAAGGACAAGATAGGTTTGTGAAAATAATTTTTAGACCACGAATAAGTTTTGCCTTTTAGATATCCCCATTCGCTGTTGTATTTGATATTGGGATTTAAGCCATCGCCAAAACGCAAATAATCGGCTAATTTCGGGGCATAATTTCTTTGAAAATGTTCTTGTGGTCCACCGATGACATTAAACATGATTTGGTGTTTTTGATTCGGACTCAAATAGCCCAAATTAAAATAATAAGTATAGCCGTCTACACCGGTCATATCGACATAGCCCTTGCCTTTAATACGTCCTATTTGCATGGAAGCGGACAAGCCGTTTGACAGAATACCCGTGTTGTAGCCGGCAGTAATTTTATGTAAGCCGTAACTTGTTAAAGTGTAATCAATTTCGCCACCTTTTTGTTTGGCTGCCGATTGTGTTAAGATATTGATAGTGCCACCAACAGACGGGATAGCCAATTTTGATGCCCCCATCCCGGGTTGTAATTGTGCCGTGTTACTGATTTGCGGCAGATTGAGCCAGTTACTCCAATACACCCAACCGGTTTGCATATCATTAACCGGTACGCCGTTGATTAATACGGCAATATTGCGCTGACTAAAACCGCGAATATTGATACGGCTGTCACCAATTCCGCCACCCGACTTGGTCGCATAAACCGACGGTGCTTGGTTTAGTATTTCCGGTAAATCTTTATCGGTTGTTTCATCTTTGATGTCAATTTTTTTGAGCGTTGTAGCTGCCACCGGTTTTTTATTGTCTGTGATAAAATCCGTGATATTGGACAGGATGATAGGATTGAGTTGTTCCGGTTTTGATTCTAGATATATAATGCCTAAATCTATACTTTTTTTGTCACCGGTTGTAATACGGATATTTTTTGGTTGATAATTTTCTTTTTCAAGATGTACAACATAATTGCCCTGCGGTAATTTAATAATGAACTTTCCATCTGAGTTTGTATCCGTCTTTAAATTGATTTTTGAAATAATAACTTGCACATTCTCAATAGGTTTATGGCTATTGGTATCATACACAGCACCCTTTACGACAGTTTGTCCGGAAAGAATACCGGTAAACAGTATACTCATTAACAATAGAATATAACTATAAATTTTCATCTTTGTTTTATTTGTGTTTTGCCATGCAAAAATACAGAAGCTTTTAGGGGTTATACCAAAAACAACTATTTTTTAGTCCAATAAATCGTTTCTTTTTCTCAGTATCTTCGTTAAAAATACTCGTTATAGCTACAGCTATAACTGTGTTTTTTGCCTTGATAC
>WFZY01000322.1 GCA_015489265.1 Flavobacteriaceae bacterium
CCGTCAACGGATTACACCGAACAAATCGATTTACGACCGGATTTGATTGCCTTACTCTTACAACATTATTCGCAATCAGATACCAATGACTGGCAAAAACGCCGTGAACGCTTGCAAAAATTTATTGCCGACACTGCTATGATTTTTCAACAATTACCCCAAAAAGAAGGGATAGAACTGTTTGATAAACAAGATTTTATCGACCAACTTTGCATACCGACCGGTTGGTTAAAAAATATGGAAATATTGGAAATAACCTATCAAAACGCCAAAGTCGTCAAACTGCGATTTCGCATTAAAACAAACCGATGAAACGATTTATATACATAATATTCTTACTGACAATCGCCTGCGGTGGCGGAAAAGACGGGATAAAAATATCTCAAAAGTCCGGCAATCATCAAAGCTTAAAGCAACATTTTGACAAAAAAATATTGCCGGTAAAACCGGCTGTTGATCATACCAAAGATTCGTTAACACAAGATAGTTTTAATGCATTAGCCCGGCAAAAAATGCTGCAATTTTTTGATATGATTAACTTAATCAAACAAAAAAAATCATCCAAAGATTTTGAAAGTTTTACCACCGAAAATGCCAAAAAACTGTGGTTAAAACCCGAAAATGCCAAACAATTTTTGCAACAGCCGGCTATACAAAAAGCAGATAGTCTGGAATTGAGGGCTTTGACATTTCAAAAATTTCAAACCCAACAACCGGATGAACTTCTGGCAGTTTACCGGTTGCGATTTAAAATTTTTCGAAACGGACAAACGCAACTACGTCAAACCCAAGCGCAATTTTATTTTAAAATACTCCATCTGGATGTTGACGGGCAAACTTATCAAAGTTTAAAAGCCAAGATTTTTAGGATTGGGAAATGCGTACGATGATAGGTGACAGATATCATTTAAAATTTTGTATTCACTTATTAACTAACTGAATGCTATCGTTTATATGTTGTTTGAAGGAGTTTTTACATTTTAATCCATAAAGCAAAACAAATTTTTCAATACCTTAAATTAAATACTAAATTTGCTCTGAGAATAAAAATAATATCTATTTGAAAATCAACAACAGACATAAAAAACAAATCCGAAAAAAAGCATTCGACTTGGGTTTTAACAATATCGGTTTTGCCAAAGCCGATTTTCTAAGTGAAGAAGCTGAACGTTTAGAAAATTGGCTCAAAAACGGCTATCACGGGCAAATGTTGTATATGGAAAACCATTTTGACAAACGACTAGATCCGCGTTTGTTGGTGCCGGGGGCTAAATCTGTGATTTCTTTATCTTACAATTATTTTCCGGAACAAAAGCAATTAGAAAATACTTACAAAATAGCTAAATATGCTTACGGTAAAGACTATCATTTTTTACTTAAAGACAAGCTGCGTGAATTAGTCAATTTTATCGATGCAACGATAGGCAAGGTTGAAGGGCGTGTCTTTACCGATTCAGCTCCGGTATTAGAACGAGCTTGGGCGCGGCGTGCAGGCATAGGCTGGGAAGGGAAGCACAGCTTAATCATTCAAAAAAATAAAGGTTCCTTTTTCTTTTTAGCGGAACTTATTTCCGATTTAGATTTTGAAGTTTACGATACCCCATTTTCTACCGATCATTGCGGTTCTTGTACCAGTTGCATAGAGGCTTGTCCTACCGAAGCAATTCTCGATAACAAAACCATAAATGCCAGCAGATGTATTTCCTATTTGACCATTGAATTGCGTGATGAATTACCGGCAGATATGCGCAGCAAATTTGCCGATTGGATGTTTGGTTGTGATATCTGTCAAGATGTGTGTCCTTGGAACAAATTCAGTTTACCGCACAACGAAGCCTTTTTTGACCCACACCCCAATTTGCTGCAAATGAACAAACAAGACTGGGAAGAGATTACCGAAGCTGTTTTTCGTGATATTTTTAAAAAATCAGCGATAAAACGCACCAAATACAGTGGTTTGAAGCGGAATATTGATTTTTTGTCTAGTTAATTATTGAAGTAATTATTTTTTCAACACTTTAATCCTGTAAGTTTTACCTTGCTTATTAGTGAGTTTATCACTAAGCAACCACGGATTAAGCAATTTCAATTCTTTGTAAGTCATATTATGTTCTTTGGCAAAGAGCGCCAAATCTTCAATACTGCTATCAATTTTAATTTCATAGCTTTTGTAAGGGGTGTATAAATCATCTTGACTGAAAATAAAACCAAAATCTTTGGGATGTTCCAAGATATGTTTCAGTGCAATGATACGAGGCACATAGCGAGATGTTTCGCTGTTTAAAAGTAAGTCGTAATAGTTGTTGGTTTTTTGACGTTCCAATTCTTTGGTTATTTTGTTCATACCGGCATTGTACGAAGCGGCTGCCAAAGTCCATGAGCCATATTGTTGTTTGGCTTTTTTGAGATACTGACAAGCCGCAAGGGTTGCTTTTTCTAAATTGTAACGTTCATCGATTTCGTCATTGATTTCCAGACCGAGTTCTTTACCAGTTTTTTTCATAATTTGCCAAAAACCTTTGGCACCGGATGGCGAGGTCACATTTTGTAAACCGCTTTCGGCAACTGCCAAATATTTGAAATCATCGGGGACTCCTTCGCACTTAAGAATAGGTTCAATGATGGAAAAATATTTGTTTTTTCGCTTAAGTAATAAAAGTCCGTTAGACTGCCAATAAGTATTGACTAACAATTCACGGTCAATACGTTCTCTGACATCTTTTTGGTTAATAGGAACCGGTTCATCAACAAGTTTTAATGAGTCGGGGATAGGAATGGCATAGACTTTATAATTATTTAAAAAGCCATTTTTGACAGCTTCTTTGGAATATGGGTCTGTTTTAAAATTATAACCGGCAATTCCGGAAATGAGTAGTCCAATTAATATAAAAAATGTTTTTTTAGGCATTGAAAATAGTTTTTTTATCAAAAATAAGCATTTTTTTATAGATTTCAATATTTTTTTGTGTTATTAATTTTAATCTTCCATTAAGACATAAATTGGTTATTCTAAATATTTCGCTACAATGGGCATACGCCTGCCCATACCGAAGGCTTTGGGACTAACCCGCAAGACGGGCGCAGTTTGATGCCGTTTAAATTCGTTGCGATTGACCATTTTTAAGATTCTTTCTACCAAAGCTTTATCATAACCTTGAGCTATTATTTCTTTGGGACCTTTTCGTCCTTCGATATACAATTTTAAAATGGTATCTAATATGTCGTAATCCGGCAAACTATCGCTGTCTTTTTGATTGGGACGCAATTCTGCAGAAGGTGGTTTTTGTATCGTATTGACCGGAATAATTTCTTTATGGCGATTGATATAATGTGCCAATTCATAAACTTCGGTTTTATATACATCTGCAATCACTGAAATGCCACCGGATAAATCGCCGTAAAGCGTGCCGTAACCGACAGACATTTCACTTTTGTTGCTGGTATTGAGCAAAATATTACCGAATTTATTAGAAATTGCCATCAACAGATTGCCCCTGATACGGGCTTGGATATTCTCTTCGGTTACATCAAAATCATGCCCTTCAAACAGGGGATTGAGTTGGTTTAAATAACTATCAAAAATGTCTTTTATCGGAATGATATCATAGCGAATCTCCAGATTTTTAGCCAAATCCTCAGCATCTTTTACAGAATGCTCTGATGAAAATTGCGATGGCATCAACAACACACGCACATTATCCTTACCTAATGCTTCGGTAGCTAAAACTGTCGTTACGGCAGAATCCAATCCACCCGATAAACCAATTATGGCGTTTTTAAAGCCGATTTTGCTGAAATAATCTTTGATACCTAACACCAAAGCATCATGTATTAAGGGAATTGTTTCTTTGGTTTGTTCTCTATTTACAGTATTGATTTTTACATCATTCAAATCAACTATTTCCAGTGCTTCTTTAAAATAAGGCATTTCGGTATATACGCTTTGATCTGGATCGATAACCAAAGAACCGCCGTCAAAGATAATATCAGTTTGCGCCCCGACATGATTGACATAAAAAACAGGAATTTGGTAGGCTTTGACATTTTCTTTTAGTACTCTGATGCGTTCTTTGGCATGGGTATAATCAAATGGACTTGCCGATACATTGATGATAAAATCTGGTTGTTGCGGCATGAGTTTCGCCATCGGGTTAATGGTGTAAAGCGGATTTTCATTACCCAAATTCCAAAGGTCTTCACAAATGCTTAAAGCGATTTTATAACCCTTAAAATTAACTGTTTGCCATTGGGTTGCTTCTTCAAAATAACGGGCTTCATCAAAAATATCATAAGTCGGCAGCAAGGTTTTGTGTTGACGATAAACTTCTTTTCCTTGGTATAAAAACACTGCCGAATTATATAAATCTTTGCCTTCAATAACCGGATTGCGAGTCGGCGTACCGATAACCACGCCAATATCGTCCGTCGCTAGTTTGATTTGTGCGATACTTTTTTCGGCTTTCTCTATAAAATCGGTAAACTCTAGAAAATCACGCGGCGGATAACCGGTTGTTGCCAATTCGGGAAAAATGACCAAATCGGCACCTTGGACTTTGGCATGTTTGATATAATCCAGAATTTTTTGTGTATTGGCGTCAAAATCGCCTATAATGACATTGATTTGCGCTAGGGCTATTTTCATATTTCCTTTTTTGTTAATAGGTGATATTAGTTAATTACATGTTCATTTGACCTTGTATCAGAGTCTGAATTTAATTGGAATCCGTTATCATTCTTTGTTTGCAAAGTCAAAAAGAAATTAATATTAATCGAAAAGGCTACGAACAAGAACAAAACTATATGGATTATAATTGACTGAAAAAAACGTTCAAAATCTTAACACATTTTTCTTATACTTTTTAATTTTAATCTTGAACCATTCTTAAACCTTAAAACTAGCATTCAGGATTGAGAGCATAAAAAGTAGTTTTAACCTTTTTATTAAAATTCAATATAATAAACAAAGTTATAGGAATTGATATTTCAAACCAAATATTTGGGGTAAGTTTTTTAAACCAACAACAAAAGCATTAACTTGTATAATTTTCAAATAACAATAAACTTGAAAAATACTGTTTAATGCCACCAATGCGGCGCCATATTCTTTACTACCGTCCGCCAAGTCGTTCCAAACCAATACCATAGCTATACAACGAGCCAAGCCAATCAAGATTAAGCCCGTCATATAGCCCGGCTGATTTTTTAGGAAAATAATTGCCAAGAAAAACATCAACAAGGGACTGATTATCCAATTCAAAATCAAAGACA
>WFZY01000323.1 GCA_015489265.1 Flavobacteriaceae bacterium
TAGTGGAAAGTGCCAAGTGAAAAGCGATAAAGTGCGATACTGGCGCTACTCTGTGACCTCATTCCTCAATTCCTCAAATTTAAGCAGGAATATAGTTTGGAGAAATAACATTCATCAAAGAACAAAGTAATCTATGAAGCACAACAAATCGTACTTGACACTTTATCGCTTTTCACTCAATTAACCAGTATCATCAAATAACCAAATAACCGATTAAACAGATAACCAGAAGAAAATGAACCAAAAAGTCGATTACAAAAACATTTTTTATCCACCCGGCGGCATCTTGCTTTGGGTGTTGATAACGGTAGAATTGATAACCTTCGGGGCGGCGTTAATCGCCTTGGCGGTGTCGAGCCGTGACAATCCGGCACTGTACCATCAGTCGCGCTTGCAACTCAATGCGACTTTCGGGGCAATCAATACCTTATTTTTGCTGACCAGCGGGTATTTTATGGCGATGACCGTGCGCAAAGTGAAGCAAAATAACGTAAAAAAAGCTGCCTTCTATAACCAACTGGCAATGTTAGGCGGGCTACTGTTTTTACTACTGAAGTCGGTTGAATATTATGAAAAAATTCAACACGGATTAACCATTGGACACAACACCTTTTTTACGTTTTACTGGCTACTGACAGCGTTTCACGTCATACACGTTTTGGTAGGGCTCGGCATCTTGTTTTTTATGTATCTGGGCATGCGAAAAGCCCAAGCCAATCCGGATATTTTAAATGTAGAAGCCGGCGCCGCCTTTTGGCATATGTGCGATTTGATTTGGCTGCTGCTTTTTCCTATGCTGTATCTAATTCTTTAATCGATTGAATTTTAAATATTTAGATTATGAAATTAACACATCAAAAGACACTGGTTTTACTCTATATCTTAACCTTGACAACGGCTCTGATTTCAAAATTTTACTACGGACTGTCGTTTTTTGTAACATTGATTTTGGGCTTGTCGGCTATTAAATTTATGTTGGTGGCTTTTCAATTTATGGAAATGAAAAAAGCTAACGGTTTTTGGAAATTTTTGATTATTTTTTATTTGGTCGTTTTTGTAGGGGCTGTGAGTATTATTTTAAGATGATTCAATTGTTGTTTGTTGAATTAAAAAATCATTAGAATAATTCGTGTTAAGCATCTAAAACCACCAATTTGGGTTCGGTATAATCCATCATAGCATACCAAGCACCTTCGCGTCCCATGCCGGAATCTTTGATACCGCCGTAAGGCATCCCGTCAATTCTGAATCCGGGAATATCGTTGATAATCACACCGCCGACTTCCAAATGCTTTTGGGCGTATAAAATATGTTTCATGTTATTAGAAAACACACCGGCTTGCAAACCGTAACGCGTATGATTGCTTGCTGCTACCGCTTGTTTAAAATCTTTGACTTTTTCTACCAACACCACCGGTGCAAAAGCTTCTTCCGACCAAACTTTCATACTGGGTTTGGTATGTGTTAAAACCGTGGGGGCATAAATATTGGCTTTTTCGTCTAATATATGTCCGCCTTCCAAAATTTTAGCACCTTGACGAACCGCTTCTTTGACCCAAGTATCAATGCGAAGTAAATCATGATGCGAAATCATACTGCTGTTTACCACTTCATCGTCAAACATATTACCCGATTTTGTTTGACGGGTTTCTTCAAGAAAATTTTCAATAAAAGCATCAAAAACCGGTTCAAGTACATATATCCGTTGGGTAGAGATACAAATTTGTCCGGCGTTTAAAAAACTACCGTAAGCCAATTTTTTGGCGGCTCGTTTCAGATCGGCTGTTTCATCTATAATGGTAGCGGCATTGCCACCCATTTCCAACAAAACTTTCTTTTTGCCGGCTAAACTTTTGAGTTTCCAACCGACTTTATCACTACCGGTAAAAGACAATATTTTGAGTCGGTTGTCTTCTACCATTTTTTGGGATAATTCATTGGTGGTATAAAGAATATTGACGGCACCTTTAGGCAAGTCGGTCTGAGCCAAAAGTTCCGCTAACAACAAAAGTGTCACCGGTGCTTGCGGTGCAGGTTTTAAAATGACAGGCGCCCCTACCCCGATAGCAGGAATAAGCTTGTGTAGCGCCAGATTTAAAGGAAAATTAAAAGGTGTAATGCCCAATACCGGTCCTATTGGAAACCTTAAGGTGTAAGCAGTTTTGCCTTTACCGTTGAGATAGTCCATAGCGACTTGGGTACCTTTAAACTCAAGGGTGGCTCTTATACCGGTCTCGATATTGTCTAAAGCCCTGTTGACTTCACTACGCGCATAGCTGATGGGTTTCCCTGCTTCAGAAGCAATAATATTGCTAAATTTTTCAGCGTTTTGATTTAACAAATCATAGATTTGTCTTAAAATACCGGCTCTTTTTTCGGCAGAAAATTGTTTAAAGATGTCAAAACTTTCGGCTGCAGAACTTATGGCTGCTTCAATTTGCGTATTGGTTGCTACAGGTACTTCTGCCAATAAATCACCGGAATATTTTTGATAAACAGCCAGTTTATCATCACTGTCAATAAATTTTCCGTTGATGTAATTTTTTACGCGATATAAATTTTCCATTGTTAAATCTTATATTAGTTAGGGACCGGATTAACGTAAATACAAAAAATCTTATTCAGTTGCATCTCGCATTTTTAAATAATTGAGTGGTGTCATAACTGCTATTTCCGAGTTTTTATAGTCTTTGATATTTCGGGTAATTATGACATCTATCCCATTGATTGTTAATGCTGATGCATACTGAACAGAGTCTTCAAAATCTTTAAAATTATTTTTTAGGGCTTGTATGATTTCCTTTTTGGTTGTACCCACAATTTCGGTCATTAAGGTCAATTCCTCAATAACTTTTAGGGTTTTACGATGCCCCAAATATCGTCTAACAATGTAGTAAATATTATTAATACTGACGGCTGACAAATATAGTTTGATTTTACCACGTTCATTTAGATCAAATAATTCACTTGCAGGATTGGCATGTGGTTCCCTGTCTGTAAAAAAATCAATGACCACATCAGAATCTATAAATATTTTAGAGACCATATTTTTTTGATAGTTCTTCAGTTAATACCTTATTATAATCTATTTTTTCATCAGTTTTGATAATTCCTCTTAACCTTTGTATTCTCGGCGAAAGTTGTTCGGGCTCTAATTGTCGCCGGTCAACTGTAATTAACTTAAAATAATTTTCAACCAAATCAGAAAGACTTTGCCCCTTTTCCTTGGCATACTGTTTGGCTATCTCAATTATCTTTTTTTCAATAGTTAAGGTCAACTTTGTGTTCATAAGCTCATATTTACCACAAATATACGTGTTATTTTTTAAACTTGCAACACGTGCAAAATATTGTTTGGCCATAAAAATTAGTTAAAAAAATAAAACAGCAATTATTTTTTTTAAATTTGACACAAACTATCATTTTAATGAAACACTTTTTAGCCATTTCTTTGTTTTTCTTCCTGTTAAACATTAATGCACAACAACAATTTACCATCAGTGGCACTATCACCGATGCTAAAACCGGCGAAAGTTTGATGGGCGTCAATATCTTTCTCAAATCCAATCCGCAAAAAGGCGTGGTATCTAATTATTACGGCTATTATGCCTTACGATTACCGGCAGGTACTTATACACTGATTTTCAGTTCACTAGGTTATGAACAAAAAGAGATTAGCATTGATTTACAAAAAAATATCAAGCATGATATTAAACTAACGCCCGCTTCGGAAACTTTGGACAAAGTAGTCATCAGTCAAAAATCTAAAGTCCGAAATGTGCATTCCACCGTATTGGGAACGCATCGTTTAAGTGTCAAAGCTATTGAGAATCTACCGGTATTGTTAGGCGAGAAAGACATTATCAAAATTTTGCAACTTTTACCCGGCGTGAAACCTGCCGGTGAAGGGCAATCGGGCTTTTATGTACGCGGTGGTAATATCGATGAAAACCTGATTTTACTCGATGAAGCACCGGTTTACAATGCCTCACATTTATTGGGATTTTTCTCGGTTTTTAATTCCGATGCCATTCGCGATGTCAAATTATACAAAGGTCATATTCCGGCTCGATATGGCAGCCGTTTGTCATCGGTATTGGAA
>WFZY01000324.1 GCA_015489265.1 Flavobacteriaceae bacterium
ACCTTTTTCTGATATGTTACAACATATCCATTTAGGAATGAATGGTAACCAAGAAACACCAAAATTATATTTTAACAACACTTTAATTCAACCAAACTTGCCGGACGGAACATATTTATTATTAGGAAAAAAAACAGACAAAATCAGAATTATATATAAAGGTGTTGAAAAAAATTACACGCTTCAAGATTTACCGGTTGAGGTGAATTTTTCAATTATTGAAACTGCAATTTCTAATGGAAATACAAATCAAACACAAGCCACAGGCAATAGCAATAATACGCCCACACCGGCAAACACGCATACCCAACCTGTAGGCGGTCAATTACATACACCGCCACAAAATTTAATAGGTAGTGCCAGAGATGATAAATATAATTTTCATTACAATAACCAAACAAATCATACCAACAATACAACTGCTTATACGCCACCGCCAACCCAACAAGCCGGCTTTCCTTTATGGTTAAAAATTGTGTTTGGTGGTATGGCTGCAAGAACCGTTTATAAGATGTTTTTCAAAAAAACAAAAACAACCAAATGATAGTCAGAGCATACATATATGAGGAAAATATGCAACCCTTTGATATGGCTACGGCAACCAATATGACCAACGGACATACGGTAGTGGCTGACCTTAATGGTTACATAGAATTGCCGGCAAATAACAATGACACTATACATATTGAGGCAATGGGATATGTTTCAAAAAATTACAAAGCATTTGAGGTCCCGCCACGTATCATTATGCAACCGGCTATTAATGAATTACCGGCAGTAGAAATAACAGCACCGAAAAAAAAAACTAATTGGCTCGGCATAGCAACCGGAATTGCAATTGTTGGAGCCATTATAAAATATTTAACCAATGAGTAGAACAATTTATCTAAACATAACAGACACCGGGACATCGGTAAAAGTGGTAGAAAACGGCAACACGATCATAGAAGCCACGCCACGAGAAAACCGCGCCTTGCAACTTGACGAGGCAGCCGGTAAAATTCGTGTATTGGCACACCCAAACGAAGCCGTCTTAAACGACTTTGACATCTATTATAACGAAGTTGCCGACAAACTCGGCACTACAACCGTTAAGGAGTTCTATGACAAGCTCATAGAATTACGGGCTTTTAAAGTGGGTGGTGGTGGGGTTCAGAAACAGCCGGACTTAACTCAAACAGATAACACGCAACCGGATTATGTAAAGAACGTTGATAAAGCAGTAGTCATAAAAGCAGATAGAGATTTACAATTATCAGATAGAGGCGCTATTTTATTTGTTACCGGTGGTTTTTTTAAACTGACTTTGCAAGAATTAGGCATACCTTTCGGCGTGACGATAGATGTAGATAGAAATAGTCAATTAACAATTGAAACTAATGGTATGAATATCATTAATTTATCAGATGATTTGGTAATTAACGCTACACAAAACGCCAAACTTTACAGATTAGATAGTGGTGATTGGGTATTTATGAAAAGCTTATGATGAGAGTAGGAAATAGATTTATAACAGGCATACAACCAATGATTGTAACCGTGCAAGTAAATGCAGGTGATACAGTTATATTACCATTTCCAGACGAGGCAAATGGCAACTCACAAGGTTGGTATGATGTTTATGTTGATTGGGGGGACGGTAGCCCTATCTCACACGTAACAGCCCCAAACAGAACCTATAATGGTTCGGATAATCCTGATGCACGGCATACCTATAATGCAGATGGCGATTTTGATATTACCTTAAAAGGTAAAATGCGTAAATGGGTTCATAGCAATAATGACACAGAGAACAATATGCGTATTTATTTAAAAGATATAAAGCAGTTTGGAAGTAATGTATTTGAATCGTTGGGGTTTGCTCAATCATTGTTATTGACAGGTTTTTCCGAGACAGACGGTGCAAAGTTTATGGATACAGGTGCAAGTTTGTCGTTTCAGGGTTGCACAAACTTTAACAGTCCAATAAATCACTGGAATATGGCTAACATTGTTAGTTTGTATCAATGTTTTAAAGATTGTCATAGTTTTAATCAGCCACTTGATAATTGGTATTTGCCAAGAGTTCAAAATTTAAAGCAGTTTCTAAAAGCAGGTTGGCAGTTTAATAGTCCCTTATTTATACTTAATAATAATGAAGTTGAAATCAATGTAGAGGAAATGATGAATGATACAAGAAGCTTTAAACAAGGGCAAAACATAGCACAATGGAATTTTCATAACATCAAAAATTTAAAGCTGTTCAAGGCATCATATTACGACAGAGATGATATAAGCCCAACTACTTATGAAAAGATACTAATAGCAGCTGACAATGGTGGGTTATCAAATGGTATAATGGAAATTCAAAGCAAATACCATACAGGAAGTGCAGGTGAAACTGCACGAAACAACCTTATAAACAAAGGTTGGACAATTAATGATAGAGGTTCAATTTAAAAAAATTAACAATGATAATCACAAAACAAACTTTTGATTTCTCAGACATTTTAGACAAAACATCTAAAATTTTGAATATGGCATTTGACGACATTGAAGTAAAAGTGTTGCCAAATGGTGATAGACAGGTAAACTTCAATATTTATTCTTATGAAAAGAATAAGCAGATACAAGTTCCAAAAAAAGATGAAAATGGTAATTTAGTAATGGATGCTAATGGTGATATCATTTATGAAACAAAAACAATTAATGAAAAGAAATTTTACCAACGTGGAAAACCATACTTTGTAAAAAAAGCTGATTATAATAATATTTATAATCAAATAAAAGGGATGATACCAAGTGGTTTATCACGTTCAGATGAAGACAATTTCATCGTAGAAACAGGATTTAAGTTTGTTCTTATCAAGGGTGGATATGCAAAGGGAGTATTCAAAAG
>WFZY01000325.1 GCA_015489265.1 Flavobacteriaceae bacterium
TGTCGGGGTGTATCGAAGCCACCGACATCCCACGACATTCGTCGGGGCACGCAAATAACCAAATAACCAATTAACCATATCATCAAAAACAAACCAATGCGAAGAATAAGTTTTTTAATATTAATTTTAAGTAGTTTAACAACTCTTGCACAGCAAGTTAAAGACAGTGTCAAAACGGAAGTTATCGAAGTTACGCGGTCGTTTGACCCGAAAGTGCAAGATGCTTACAAACTTGATATAAATCCTGAGATTGATGCCACGCCCGAAGCTAAAATTCCGGTGGATTATCATATTCAATCGGTTCCGGTGGCTTCTACTTTTCAGCCGGAAAAGGGTAGTATGGCGAATTTTAGACCGGGAAGTATGATTGAAAATATTTTTGGTAGTTATGTATCGCTTTCGGGCGGTAATTATACGCAATTGCAAGCCGATGCCTATGTGTCTTATCCGGTTTCCGACCATTTGACTACGGCGCTGAATTTGTCGCATTATTCATCGCAAGGCGGGGAACAAAAAGATGTGGTCTTTAATCCTTTTTATCATACGGCGGTTGATGGTATAATCGGTTATAAATCGGATGCCAGCGACTGGCAATTTGATTTGGGCTATGATGGACACATCACCCGATTCAATGAAGACATCAATCTAATGATGATTTTAACACCCGATATAATGTCATATCAAAATAAGTTTAACAATTTGCATTTGAATGTCAAGAGTCGGTTTAAGGATATTTTTATTAAAAATTTAAACCTTAGATACAATAATTTTTGGGATTTTTCCGATAATAGTGAACATTTGGCTCAATTAAAAGCCGGTTTGGTTTTTCCGGCAGGGGATATCAACATCAAAACGGGTTTGCAATCCGATATGGTATCGGGTAGTGCCGGAAAGGATAAGCATATCAATCCCGCTACTGATTTTAATTTGTCTTACAGCAATTTCGATTTGGGCTTACTGCCGGCTGTTACCATTGAAAATGACAAATTGGTGGCAAATTTGGGCGCAAAAATCTTTTATCAAAACGATACGATTTATAAAAAAGTGCAATTTATACCTGATGTCAATGTGCATTTGAATCTGATTTACGAAAAATTAACGGTTTTCGGTGGTGTAACGGGTGATTTACATCAAAATTCGCAAACGGAATTTTATCAAAAAAATCCGTATATGGGTTTAGTGCAATATATGCATCCTACTTTGGTGCCGTATAATATTTTCGGCGGTTTTGAAGGGGCGTTTTCATCATCTTTTGCTTATGAAGTGCGCTTGGGGGTTAAGCGTATCAATAATTATGCGTTTTTTGACTATTTTTCTTTAATTCCATTAGCCAATTACGGTATCATTTACGACGATATGACGCAGTCTTATTTTATGACCAAACTCAATATCGGGGTAGGGAAGAAGTTAGATTTGAAACTCGATTTGACTTATATGCAAAATAATCCGGATAATTTGACCAAAGCCCTGTTTGTGCCGGATTTTGATTTTAAATCCATCTTGATTTTTAAACCGAATGATAAATTAAATATTCACACAACTTTACACAGTGTCAGTGAACGCAGTTATGCCATGGGTGTTGATAATAGTTTAAAGGGCTATACCGATTTGAATTTGGGTATCCGCTACAATATTAACAAGCAATTGACCGGATTTGTCGAAGCATATAATTTACTCAATCAAGACTATCAAATCTATTATATGTATCCGGTTCAGAAATTGCAATTTATGGCAGGTGTTGCTTACCGATTTGACATTCCGGTTCAAAAGTAGTATATTTACATTCTAAACTTTAAATTTTACAATTATGAAAAAGAATGTAGGAAATATGGATAAACTCATCCGGCTGATTGTTGCCGTAGTCATTTTTATACTGGTTTATACCAACAAAATTACCAATCCGACTTGGGAATATATTTTATTGGTGGTTGCCTTGATTGCCGCCATTACATCGTTAATCAATTATTGTCCGGTTTACAGTCTTTTGGGCATAAATACTTGTAGTAAGACGAAACAATAATTTCAAAAAAAATCCTGCCAAATCGGCAGGATTTTTTTGATTACAAATATTTTTATTTGCTTTTTGCGATAATATCTTTAAAAAATTGCAAATCCCGTTCCGGATGCCCATACATATAACCTGAAATCTTACCGAGAACGGTTTTACCATCGGATGAAACGGCTACAAAAGTAGGGACACCACCACGATGAAATTTACGAGCAAGTTCTTGGTTTTTCATACGTTGTTCAGTGGACATAGGTTTACGTCTGGGAAAATCCACCATAACCAAAACGACTTTTTTGGCTAGTTTTTCAAATTCCGGATTAGGAAATAAATCATTGTGCATAGCACGACAAGGCGGACACCAATCCGAACCGGTAAACAACATTACAATCGGTTTGTGTTCCTTTTGAGCAATTGCTTTGGCTTGCTCAAAATCTGTCAGCCATTTTAATTCGGTTTTGTGTTCCTGTGCCGGCATTAAGTACCAAGCAAAAATAAATGCTAAAAAGATTACTTTTTTCATATTTTATGGTTTAAATTATTTGATAAAATTTACAATAATAATGCCAAAAATAATAAAGTTTTTAATAATATTGAATTTAGTTGAGGAAAATGTCTTATTCAAAGTATTTTTTTGTATTTTGGTCGGATAATCAACTTAAATACATAAATTATGAGAAAAATTACATTCTGGCTACTATCATTAATAGTTGCTATTTCATCTCATTTGAATGCTCAAATTGAAAGTTTTGAAACCACTGCGGTGGGTAGTATTCCAAATGGATGGGTTAAATATCAATCCGAATCGGATGATCCCGGTTTTCAAGTTAAGGATGAAACGGGATATGCACATGACGGCACCAAATATTTAGTACACGAAGGTGTTGATTTGGCTGCAGAATCTACTTCTTGGGTTGTTAGTAATGTGGTTCATGTCGGTACAGAATATGAATTGTCATTTTATTGGCGTGGTCGTTGGACCAGTGCTTATAATTTTACAGCTGTTTATATCTCAACCGGTTCGAATGATCCCATTTCCAATCCGGGAGATTTTACCATGTTGGAAGAATTATCGCCAACTAATTATCCTAATACTTGGTTACAATGGAATAAAGCCATGTATGATTTATCATCATATGCCAATCAAGATATTTATATAGCTTTTAAATATATAGGCGATCATGCTCATGATTTTTTTGTTGATGAAATTAATGTAGCACCAATGCCATACTGTGAATTACCTGATAACTTAACGGTTGTAGGTAGAGGTATGGATTACTTGGATATTCAATGGGATCCGGTTGTTGGTGTAACAGATTATGAAGTTGTATGGGGTGCCCCCGGTTTTGATCCGAATGCTGCTGGAAATACACCTGTTCTTGTCAGTAATGCAACAACTTATCATATTTCTGGACTGTCGCAATCTACGTCTTATGAAGTTTATGTGCGTAGTCATTGTTCATCTTATAATCATAGTTCATGGGCTGGACCTGCAATTGGTATCACTTCCGGTCCACCTCCGGCTAACGATGATTGTGACAATGCTATTGGTTTGACGGTTAATCCCGATTTAAATTGTGGTAGTGTTACACACGGAACGACTTTGGATGCTACGGCTTCATCTCAGCCGGATAATGTTACCGGAACCCCGAATAATGATGTTTGGTTCTCTTTTGTAGCAACACAAACCAGTCATAAAATTTCTTTATTAAACGTTGTCAACGTCATGGGGACCTCTACAGATATGGGTATGGCACTTTATGATGGTTCAGGAGGTTGTGGTGCTTTATCATTGGTAGCCGATAGTGACCCTAATGATATGGTAGTTGGTGGTTTAATCGTTGGAAATACATATTATTTAAGAGTGTACGGGTGGTCAAGTTCGTTGGATAGTGCACAAGAATTTGATGTTTGTGTAGGCACACCCCCGCCGCCGCCGACTAACGATGATTGTTCAGGTGCTATAGATTTAACCGTTTATGATTATGGTGCTTCTGCCGGAAATGAAACGCCCGGTGATACATCATTTGCCACGGATAGCAATATGCATCCCAGCTGTGATGATATCGGTACAAATTTAGATTTATGGTACACTTTTACCGTTCCGGCAGGAACAACCGATGTTGTGGTTAAAACCGGAGGTGCCAATGGTAACAATATAGAA
>WFZY01000326.1 GCA_015489265.1 Flavobacteriaceae bacterium
CATTAAGTTTTATTCCTTTATGTATTTTATAATTCTGCTTTTTATTTGAGGAATTATTCTCCGACTTTTTTCGACATTAAAAGAAATCAAATTAATTTTATTGATTCAGTCGTATGAAACCTACTAGGTTTTTAAAACCTGGCAGGTCTGGTTAGTTTGCTGTAAATCAATATTTTAATTATTTTTATTTTTGTTAAAAATATTTCTAGATTATTAAATATTTTTTTTTAATTTTATCAAAAATATTGTATTTTATGAAAAAGTTTGTCTTGTTTTTCGGCATTTTGTTAACCGGTTTTAACATTTCTGCACAAGTTCCGGATTTACTGGGTTCTTATGGTTTTGACGGACCTACCGGCGACGGTTATTTATATACGATTATCAACGGACAGTTTAGTCCGTATTACAATTTTACGGCTATGGGAAATTCCGGTAAATATCCGCTTTACGGCATGGTCACCGATGATGATGATACTTATTACGGATTGCTTTTACAAAATAATTTGGTGCCGTCCGGAGCTATTTTCAGATTTACCCGTTCTACCGATACGTTTCAAGTAATTTACCGATTTACCGGCATAACAGCCGTCAAACCCAATAGCCCTTTGGTATTGATGAACCATAAATTATATGGCATTGCCACTAATCCATCCCCTTCTGTAAATGAATCTATCATATATGCTTATGATTTGACAACAGGACAATTTAATATTCTTTACCAAGATAGTCAGCTTTTTAATTATTCCAATATCGGCTTAACGGGTGATAACAACCATTTATATGGTATTGCCCGTGCCAAACTATTTGATTTTAATATTGATAACGATACGCTTAATATCCTACATCATTTTACACAACACCAAGAATTGTATTTGTACAATAGTTACTTATATAATATTCCTTTATTACATAATGGAAAAATATATGGCGCCATTGCTTCAAAACCTCAAGCACAGAATAATAATGATTACGGTATTTTGTTTGAATATGACTTAAATACACAGACTGTCAATATTTTACATCATATCAGTGAAGGCTATCCTTCAGGACAGCAAGTTATTTACAATAATAAGTTATATGGCGTTAAAAATGAAACCCCTTCAATATATGTTTATGATTTAACCAATCAGACTTATCAAGACATTTATACTTTTGATTGGGGACAACCTGTTGTAGGAAATCCGGGGGTCGGTGGTATTTCACTAACGGGTAATTATTTAACCGGATTTGCCGGAAATTCATTATTTGCTTACGACTTAATTTCAAACAGCATGAATGAATTACAAAATTTTAATAATGCTTACAGACCTTATAACAATATTATAACCCCTACGAACAACAATGAATTGTTAGGTGCCACATACAATGGCGGCATATCCAAATTTGGCGAAATATTCTCTTATGATTTTCAAAATGCTACCTATCTGACGCTTAAAAATTTGAATGTCACTCCGAATGGCTCTATGCCTTACGGGCAACTGACCCAACTTAATGGAAAAATATACGGATTAACCAAAAAAGGCGGCAATCATGGTTTCGGAACCATATACGAATTAGATCATGGAAATATGACGACTTTATACCATTTTAAAGGGCATCACTATTTTGGCAAGCTATTGATTGACCAAAATAAAATTATTTTTTTGGAAAACAACAGTTTGATAGGTATTGATTTGACTTCGCATCAAGTAGATACGCTAAATACTTACAGTGAATCTATTGCATCGGATGTCAGATTGATCAAAGCGTCCAACGGGTATTATTATACCCTAAACGATATGAAGTTCATTAGAATCAATCCAACTGATTATACCTTGGAAGAACTAACTGATGATTCTACAGGAATAACAGGGCTCAATAGTGAATTGACCGAGCTCGATGGTAAACTGTATGGTTTCACTAATTGCGCATGCTTATGTTGGCCGCCGGAAAGGGGTATGTTTGCTTTTGATTTATCAACCTTGCAAGTCAATCAGGCATATTCGGAAATCTATTATTCAAGCAGGACCAATTTTGATGATAGTGGTATGGAATTGTCAGAATGTAATGGCACTTTGTATGGTATATCTAGACATTATCATGATATTTATGGTCACACTTTGGGTATATACTCTGCTTCAAATGGTTACGGAGATTGTGTTGTTTCTTATGAACCATCGAAAGGCAGTTTTGGACAAAAATTTCTAAATATAGGTAACGGAAACATGCTTTATATTTGGGATAATTCCATAGTTGAAATGGATACAAATTTACAGAGGCAAGTTGTGTATAACTTTCCAATGTCCGAAGCATTTCAAGCTTATGGGAGTTTGTCATTATTAGATACTGCCGGTATTGAAGATTTGTTAGCTGATAAAATAGTTGTTTATCCCAATCCGGCAAAAGACTATGTGTATATAAAAAACAACTCAGGATATAAAGCAAATAATTATCGTATTATTGGTTTACAAGGCAAACAATTAATAGAACCAATATCTTTGAATGGTAATAAAATTGATATATCAAAACTTGCCAAAGGAACTTATAATATCCAAATCGGGTTTAAAAATGGTTGGTTTGTTAATAAGAAAATCATTAAACGTTAATTCAAGACAATTAATGGCAAATGAAAGCACCTAAAAACTATACTGCAACCTAAACGTAAGCATATTTCTTTGACGAATATTTGGAATCTCTGCAAAAAATGATTGGGCAAAAATATCCATATCCCAGTTATCGGCAATGCCGTATTGAATTTGCGGAATCAGTATTATAAACTTGTTTTGGGTGCCGTAAACTGTCCCGAACGACCATCGCCAAGCCGGACCGAAATTGCCGCCAAACCGGTTGTAAAATGCCCAGCGGGAAGGAAATAAATTTTGGGCATCTAAACGCGTGTCTAAAAGGTTTAAAACCGCCTGCGGATGGTCGGAGTCAAAACCGCCGTTATACAAGCCGGAAATCATCCAATCGACCCCGTTTTGAAAGGCATAATCCAAGGAAACACTGCCGACAAAAGTTTTTTTATCATCGTCGATAAAGTAACTGCCTTCGCCCTTAAATCCGAAATTTTTCAGATTGCCTTCCCATCCCAATCCGAGCATATAGCCCTTCAAATATTTCGCCGCAATCAGTTGATAATCATAAGATTTATAAACCGAATGAAAAGCCAATGCCAGAATGCTTTTTTCGGCGTCAAATGTTCGGTCGGCGGTATAAGCCACATCTATTTGCGACATTTCACCCACATTATAACGCAAGCGCAAGGCATCGGTGCCGGGTTTTTCTTCGTAATCCATATCGAGAAAATTGGCGGTATTAAACAGATCATTGGGGTTCCAAACCAAATTTTTTCCCCAATTAATCCGTTGGCGTCCCACGGTCAATTCCCAATTTTGATAGGTAAAATCCATATTGAGCCGGTCTAAATTGCTAAGCATCAAAATATTGGGTTTATCTATTACTTTTCTGGAAAGATTGAACATCCCTGCGTCTTGGGTCAAACTTTGGCGGTAAAAAGGATTTTTAATCAAATCACCGTAGAACACGCGATTGCGCAAGCCGGCATTAAGGGTGATTCGGTCACTTATATAAAAACTAAAATTAATACGGTTATGCCAAAGATTATCGGTCAATAAATCCTGTCCGTCGTGAAAATTCAATGTGTTGAGATATTTGACATATCCACCCGTTTCGACATGTTTTTGCCACCAATTTTGTTGGTCTTGCGCAAAGGTCATCAAACCGGTGATAAAGCTAAGAAAAACAAACAGCCATTTCATTATTTTTCGTTTTTAGTGAGTTCCTGTTCTACATCGGAAATGATTTTCCCGTCGTCCAGGGTGATGATTCGTTTGGCGCGATCAATCACCCTTTGGTCATGGGTAGAAAAGATAAAGGTAACGCCTTCTTCTTCGTTGAGTTTTTTCATAATATCCAGAAGTTGGGCGGTGGATTTACTGTCAAGATTGGCAGTGGGTTCGTCAGCCAAGACAAATTTGGGTTTGCTTGCCAATGCCCGAGCCACCGCCACACGTTGCTGTTGCCCACCGGACATTTGTGCCGGACGCTTGTCGAGTTGTTTTTCCAAACCCACATCGGTCAGTAGTTTGGTTACCCGCTCGCGGCGTTCGACTTCGGGACGCCCTTGAAGCAGCATAATAAATTCAGCGTTTTCATAAGCTGACAAAACCGGAATCAAATTGTAAGCTTGAAAAACAAAGCCGATATGATGCAAGCGAAAATCAATCAATTCATTTTCCGACAATCCGGTAATGTCTTGTCCGTTGATAATGACTTTGCCACTCGTGGGACTATCTAAGCCCCCGATAATGTTGAGCAAAGTGGTTTTACCGCTACCGGACGGTCCTACAATGGCAGTAAATTCTCCTTGTTCAATGTTTAAATTCACGCCATCCAATGCGCGCACTTCCAATTCAGTGCCGGCGTTGTAATATTTTTTTAAATCTTTGGTTTTTATGACTTTCATATTGTATGGTTATCTGGTTATTTGATGATTTGGTTAATTGAGTGTAAAGTGCCAAGTCCGATTTTATCCCATTTCGCACTTTTTCGCTTTCTACTTGGTACTTTCAACTTATATATCTCTAATCGCTTCAATCGGGTTGGTGGACAGGGCTTTTTTAGCCGGATAAACGGCTGCCAAAAGCGCTGCCAACAGGACCATTCCCGTTATTACCCAATAATAAGATGACGGTAATTTCGTATAAATGGTCGCACTCATTCCGAAATGTTCCAATCCCTTGGCTACATTCATAAATTTTAAGCCGTGTTGCCCGAAATAGGCGATACTGACATAGGACAAATACATCCCTACAGGCGTTGCAATCAAAGCCAAAAACAGGGTTTCGAGCATAATCATCACAAACAATTTTTGCTTGTTAAACCCGACAGAGACCATAATACCTAGCTCTTTTTTGCGTTCCAAAATAGCCATCAGCATCGTATTGATAATGGCAAATGACAAGGCGATCAGTATAATCGCCATAAAAATATAAGAAAAGGTCGCCATCATCTCTTGGGCGTAGCCCAATTCGGGCGACACTTCATCCCAGGTTTGCACCTGATTGCCGGACATACGGGCTTGCCATTCTTTCTTGACACTGCGTGCAGACTTGATGTCTTTCAGCTTGACAACAATCTCGTGAATCAACGTATTGGGACTGTTCAGCAATTTTGTCAAATCCACCTGCTTGATAAAAACTTGCATCTTTTCGAGCATGGCATTGTTGGCTTTATAAATGCCTTCCACCCGAAAAGCATAAGACAAAATATCCCCTTGCATATTTTGAAAGCTGATTTTGACTTTGGAATTTAGTTTCAAATGTAATTTATCAGCCAATGCCCGACCAATGAGCACCGACGGTTTTTTGAAACGCGTAAAATAGGTGCCATCGACCAGCGTTAGCGGAATTTTGGAAACGGTTTTTTCCAATTTCGGCACCACGCCGGTCAGTTGTATGCCACGATTTCCTTTGGTGGTGGTGAGCATCGCTTGTAATATGGTGTGCGGCGCATACCCCTTTACTGACGGTGTTTGTCGTATGATTTGGATAACTTTTTCGGGTTGCGCAAGGGTTTTGTCAATTTTGGGGTCATCTTGGTAACCTTGCCGGTGTATTTGAATATGGGCTAGATAATAATCAATAGCCGAACTGATACGGTTATCATTCATGCCGTTCATTAAGGACATAAAAAACATACTGCCCCAAAGCCCTAAAATAATGGATATAATGATGACCAGGGTGTGTAATTTGTTCCGCCACAGGTTGCGCCATGCTATTTTGATGATGGTTTTCATATTATTTGATGATATGGTGATATTGGTTATCTGGTTATTTGATGA
>WFZY01000327.1 GCA_015489265.1 Flavobacteriaceae bacterium
AAAAATAACCGATAAACATAATAATATTGAAGTACAAAAAGTCCTAAAAAAATAAATTAAGAATAGATTAATGTTATCTTTACATCAAAATTTATATAAGCATGTTAAAACATTATAAACCAATTTTTTACAACAGATTTTCATTAATTGCGCTTTTTTTTATTGTATATAGTTTGGTTTTCTCTTTAGCATTCGCTTCCATACACAAAATTGGTTTTAGTTTCATATTATTTGCCTTGGTGTCTTATGTCTTTTGGACAGCTACTGGTGTTTTCTTACAATCAATTCCAAAAAAGATTGCACTAATCCTTATCGCCTTTTTAGCTTTTTTATGGAGCATACTTATATTAACAGCACCGGCTTTGTTCAAAGAATTTAAAGAATTTTTATCAACCGGATTGGTGATACTACTTAAAGAACAACCGGTTTATTTCTGGGGATATGTCCGTCAAATAACCCATACTTTTTGGCAAATTTCCGCTATTATTATTTTAACCGGTGTATTGTTTTGGATTTTCAGAAGACGTAAAGCTAATTATTTTCAAAAATCTAAAACAACTTTAATTTTTTCATTGTTAATCATTTTTTTAGCTAATTACACCTTAAATGTAGAAAGACATTATTTTCAAAAAAACTTTTTACCGGTTGATGTTCATACTTTTTATGCCATCAGAACCGGATTAAAGAAACAAAGTAAAGAAAAACCTTTAAGACACTTTTTGGCTTCGGATTGGGATAAAAATTTACCGGACAATCAGAATGAAAAATACAATATCGTTTTAGTAGTCTTTGAATCACTCAGTAAGGTTCCCTTGCCTTTTTATGGATTTGATAATAATTACATGCCCTTTATGACCGAATGGATTAAGCGTGAAAACAATCAATTTATTGTATTTAAAGATGGCATGTCAGTTTCCGGCGCAACCGATGTCAGTATGCCTACCATTTATACCGGAATTGGTCCCGAACGTGATTATTACGATTTGATTCACGCACCGTTTTTATGGGATTATGCCAAAAAAGCCGGCTATCAAACCATGCTAATCAATACGCAATCTCAGAAATGGAAACACATGGACAGCTATGTCAATGACAAATATGTCGATGCTTATTTTTATCCAGAAAAATTAAATATGACTTTTATCAATGATATCGGAACTGACGGACTCTCTTTACTCAAACGCATAAAACCGGAAATTCTAAAACTCAAAAGTCCATTCTTTTTATATTATAATTCAAATGCTACGCATGGACCAACTCAAGATTATTCACCTGAAATAAAAGATTTTATAGGTATTACTGATAAATACGGCAAAGCTTTATATATCACCGACCAAGAAGTTAAATTTATTGTTAAAACTCTTAAACAAAAAAAAGCTTTTGGTAATACCATTTTTATTTTTACTGCTGATCACGGTTACCATATTGCCAAAAGACGTTCCCGTTTATCATCGTTTTTTAAAGAAGCTCTTGATATTCCTATTTTAATACGTTTTCCCAAAAAATGGATTTCAACTCATCAAGACATCTATAAAACCGTAAGAGAAAACACTGGTAAACGAATTACCAATTTGGATATTGCCCCGACTATTTTTCATTTAATTTTTGATCAAAAACCGGATAGCTCTTATACCTTTTCGGGACGTAGTCTGCTTACACCAATTGATAACCACCGGACCATTATTGCACTCAGCACCAATGAGACCCGGCATTGGAGTAGCGAAGGTTTTGGTATTTACAAAGATACGGTATCTTACATATTTCACGATGACAGTGGTTTTCATTTTTTTAATATTGCCAAAGATTCTATGCAGCATCACGATTTAATTCAAAAAATACAATCTAAACAAAAACATTATTTTGATAGTATCATTTCTCATCAAAAATATTTAGAGGATGTTTTGATAAGAACAGGATATTTGAAATAATAAGCCAAACCTTTATTAATTTTGAAAATATGACATCTAATAATCTAATTTTAGTTTTCAAACACAAAAACTTATCTTTGCCTTAAAATTATAAAATGTATCCAAAAAATAAGTATTGGCAGCCGTTAATTAAGTTTTTAAAGAAAAATGGACTGGAAAATGAAATTTTTATTGGACCGGAAGTCCTGTTATACGATTTTCCAAAAGTGTTCCCCTATCAGATTTTAAAAGATATCCGGTTAAGCGATTACAATTTTGAATACATTGTTTTTCATAAAAAACTACCCGAAGATTATACCAACGAATTTCTCGATTTAATTCAAACCGGATACAAACCGGTTTATGGCAATCATCTGTTTGTAATTTATAAAAAAAACAGAAGTGCTAAAGAAAAATTAGTGGCGTTGAAATCGGTAATTTACACAAAAATCAACTTTAAAAAATATTACAAACCAGAACTCAATAAACGTAAAGGCATTGTTATCACGACTTATAACCGTCCGGAGTTTTTAATCAACTTGCTCAGCCAATTAGAAAACCGTCCGGAAGAAATTTTGGTTGTCAATGACGGTTCCGATGAAATCTATCATCATCAATATGAGCAAATTAAAGAGCGTTATCCACAAAACACTTATATCGACAATCCGAAAAATTTGGGTTTGGTTTTTTCAATGAACACCGGTTTTTCATACTTTTTATCAGACCCCAATGTAGAATGGATACATTATTTTCAAGATGATGTGGAAATTACCCCTCAATTTTTTGAAACTATTGAAAAAGTTGCCGACAAAGAAGACCGACCTGTAATAACCGGATTTCATAAAGAACCGCATAAAATTTTTGGTACCAAAACCATCAATGGTGTTGAAGTCAAACTATTGCGTTCTGCCGGCGCACCGCATTTACTTATGCACCGCCAATATTTAATGGATAATATGCCCATTCCCAATCCGTATGTCGGGGCGCCCAAACCCGACAGAGGCAAACCCGGACAAGGTTCGGACGAAGATTGGTGGTTGTTGTCGTGGGCACCTAAATCTATTGTGAAACGCGGCAAATATATCATTTCCATTCCCGGATTGGCAAAATCGGATGCTGTCGGAGAATTGTCAACTTGGGAAAAATGAAAGTTCAAGATTTTTTAAAAAATATCATTACTGAAAATTATTGTAGCGGTTGTGGTATTTGCACAGCTACAATAAACTCGCCTTTAACGATGCACTTGTCAGAACACGGTCAATATTTACCGAAACTTAAAGGCATTGAAAATCAACAGAATATAATTTGTCCGTTTGACAATACACAACCTAATGAAAACGAAATAGCTCGAAAATTATATGATAATACCGGTAGTCAATTCAATCCGGAATTTGGTTTTTACCAAAATATTTATGCCGGTTATGTCGCACAAGGAGATTATCGTAAAACCGGCAGTTCCGGCGGTGGAGTATCATGGCTGACACAAACCTTATTGGATAAAAATCTTGTGGATTACGTTTTAAATGTTACGGAACAAAATAATCCGGAAATCCGTTTTAAATATCAAGTTGCCAAAGATGTAAAATCTAATCGATCAGGTTCAAAATCAAAATATTACCCTACGAATCTTGAAGAAGTTTTACAATTTGTCAAGATGCACAAAGGTCGTTATGCCTTAGTCGGGCTACCTTGTTTTATTAAAGGCATCCGTCTGTTGCAACAAACAGAATCTGTTTTTGCCGAACGCCTCAGATTTACTATCAGTATTTTTTGCGGTCACTTAAAATCGACACATTATTTATCATCACTAATTTCGCAATTTCCCGTTGATGAAAAAGCTGTTAAACATTTTGATTTCCGGTATAAACTACCCGGACATAAAGCTTCTGATTATGGTACAAAAATCATCACTAATGAAGGAAAAGAAATTGTCAAAGTAAACAAAGAACTCTTTGGTACCAACTGGGGCTGGGGCTTATTCAAACTAAAAGCTTGTGATTATTGTGATGATATTATCGGTGAAACGGCAGATATATCCTTTGGTGACGCATGGATTCCCAAATATGAAAATGATTATCAAGGCACAAATATCATCGTAACGCGTCATCCGGTTTTAGAAGATTTAATTCAAAAATATCGTACAAACGGGCACTTATATTATGACACATTAACACCGGAAGAATTGATACAAAGTCAAGCCGGTGGTTTCCGACACCGTCGGGAAGGCTTGGCATATCGCTTATATTTGCAACAAGAAAAAGGAAAATATGTGCCTGAAAAACGGGTAAAACCAGAAAAAGTTACATCTAAAAAAAGGCGAAAAATCTATAAATTACGCATGCAGTTGCAAGAAAAATCATTTTATTCTAAACACTATAATGATATTTCTGCTTTAAAAAAAGAATTATTACCTTTCATTCAAAAGTTAGAAAAAGTGTATGAACATTCCGCTTGGACAAAATTCAGACTAAAACTCAAAAAATGGCTCAAAAATCAATAAAAAAAATATTTATTCACCGGTTTCATTGTCTTAATAATTACGGCACTGCCATGATGGGACTCGTAACCATTAATGAATTGCAAAAACGCTATGGAGACGATACAGAATTTTATTGTCAATGCAACGGATATTCCGGATTTGACAAAATACAATCGGAATTGGCAAAACCGGTAAAATTGAAAAACCACAAAGCTGTAAATTTTGTAACTTCAAAATACAAATGGGTGCGCTCTTACCAAAAAAGAAAATATTTGAGTGATGCCGGTGAAGTAGCCGCTTACGATGAAGTTTTTGTGTTAGGCGGTGACGATTTGTCAGAATATTATACCCAAAAAATCTATCGCGATTTGTTGCAATATTGGCGCTGGTCAAAGGCTACAAAGCTGGTTTTATTAGGTCAAAGTATCGGACCCTTTGACCGCTGGAGAAACCGTTTTGTTATAAAACATTTTTATAAACATATTCCTATTTTTGTGCGCGATGCTTGGAGCAAAGACTATTTGAAAAAAACATTCGGATTAGAAAAAAACATCTATCAAAGTGCCGATTTAGCTTTTATGGATTTGCCCTTACAATCCAATAAAACCATCGAAACAGAAATTTTAAATCGTTATAATTTAGAAAAGAAAAAATACATTACCTTGGTTATTTCCGGCTTGCAGGGAAAGTATTATACAGCGGATAAAAACGCTTATTTCAATGCTTATAAATCATTGATAAAAAACATATTAGATAATAAAAATTACCAAGATAAAAAACTGGTTTTATTAGCTCATACGTTTCCACCACACGGGAATGAAGCGGCTCAAATCAAAGATTTTGTAAACTTTTTAAAAACAGATGCAACTTTTACAACTGACGATTTAGAAAGAATAATTCCCATTACCGATAAAATATTAGCCACGCGTGCCCGTTTTATATTAGGCAACGGTTATTTGACTGTTACAGGACGGATGCATGCCGCTATTTCAACCTTGCAAATGGGGACGCCGGCTATCGCCTTATCGTATAGCGCTAAATATCAAGGGGTTATAGGCTTAAATTTAGATAGAAGTGATTTAATTATAGAGAGTAACGAGTCAAAATTGTGGGAATCCGGTGAAATAGTCAACTTAATCATAGAAAAAATGGCTTATGTTACCGGCAATTATGAGCGTTTATCTAATGAAATAAAGCATAAAGTTGCCATTCAAAAACAATTAGTTGAAGAAACTTTTAACCAAATTGCCTCAAATATATGAAGATAGGTTACGACGCCAAACGCATGTTTCATAACAATACCGGCTTAGGCAACTACAGCCGTGATTTAGTGCGTATTTTAGCAACTTATTATCCTGATAATCAATATTATTTATACAATCCTAAACCGGCAAAAGTCAACCGGATTCAGCTCAGCCCGCAGATGATCATCAACCAACCTAAAAATTGGTTAAGCAAAAAATTGCACTTCTTATGGCGTAGCCAATTTATAACTAAAGACATCAAAGCGGACCAATTAGATATTTTTCACGGATTGAGCGGCGAGTTACCTTTCGGCATTAAAAAAACCGGTGTCAAATCCGTTGTTACCATTCACGATTTGATTTTTTTGCGCTACCCTGAACTCTACAAACCCATTGATCGGAAATTTTATACCTTAAAATTTAAATATGCTGTCAACCATGCCGATCAAATAGTGGCTATAAGCGAACAAACCAAACAAGATATCGTCCGTTTTTTCAAAATAAAGCCGGCTAAAATTAAAGTTATCTATCAAGGCTGTCATCAAGCTTTTAAAGAAACTTATTCCGATGAATTTAAAGCGGCAATCAAACAAAAATTCAATTTACCCGAAAACTTTATTTTAAATGTCGGTACCATAGAACCCCGCAAAAATGCTTTTAGCATCGTAAAAGCTATAAAAGACACAGATTATCAACTGGTTTTAGTCGGCAGAGAAACGGCTTATGCGCAAGAGATTAAAACCTATATTGCTAAACACAATATGCAAAACAAGGTACATTTTCTCAAAAATTTAGGTTTAAAAGAATTGGCAGGCTTATATCAAATGGCTGATATGTTTATTTATCCCAGTATTTTTGAAGGTTTCGGCATACCTTTAATCGAAGCATTGTATAGTCGTATTCCGTTGATTACCAACAGCAAAGGTGTTTTCCCTGAAGCCGCTGGACCCGCGGCTTTTTATTTGGAAAATGTTAATAATCCCGAGGAAATAAAACATAAAATAGACGAAATATATCAAACCGATACGCGTGAACGTATAGATACAGGTTATGCGTTTGTCCAAAAATTTAATGATGAAAAAATCGCTGTGCAATGGCAAAATTTATATCAAAATATCATTGGAAAATAATTGTATATTTGAAGTCAAAAATTTTATAAAAATTGGAACAAAAACCACATATTATAGTTGATGTAGAACGAATGAAACACCCGTTTACGGGTTTATATTTCTATTGTAAAAATTTAGCTGTTAACCTGCATAAATATCACAACGATAAATTTAATTTTCATTTTTTCACCTATCCCAAAGTCAAATTTCCCGGTTTTCTCAATAAAATCAACCGGTCTCATTTTGATAAATTTTATTTGACAAAACCTAAAAAATACAAGCTTTGGCATGCAACTTGGCAAGACACCAAATATGTCCCAAAAAATGACATGAAATTTGTCTATACCATTCATGATCTAAATTTTTTATATACCGACAAACCGGATTTTAAAAAGAAAAAATTACTTCAAGCTGTTCAAGACAAAATAGACCGGGCGGATGCCATCACCGTTATTTCCAACTTTGTCAAGGAAGATGTTGAAAAACATTTGGATATACACGGCAAAGAAATTCATGTCATTTATAATGGTGTTGAAGTCAACGAATATCCCTATTTTGACAGCCCGAAATACCGCCCCGAAAAGAAATTTTTATTTAGTGTCGGAACGGTTTTATATAAAAAACACTTTCATGTCTTGCCACGTTTATTAGTTGATAATGATTACGAGTTGATAATCGGTGGCATTCATCCAGACAAATCATATATCGAACAGATATTGAAAGAAGCCGAAAAATTCGGTGTCAAAGACCGAATTCATCTTACCGGTCCGGTTACCGACGCCGAAAAATACTGGTATATGAAACATGCCGAAGCTTTCTTGTTCCCTTCTATTTCCGAAGGTTTCGGCTTACCGCCCATTGAAGCCATGCGATTGGGAAAACCGGTATTCCTTTCGACCTTTACAAGTCTGCCCGAAGTTGGTGGTGATAAAGCCTATTATTTTGAAAATTTTGAACCCAAACACATGCAAGAGGTTTTAAAAAAAGGTTTGAAAGATTACTACCAAAACAATAGAAAGGAAGACATCATACGATGGAGTAACCGATTTACATGGGAAGAAGCAACTAAACAATATGTGGTAGTTTATCAAAAAACTTTAGGATTGCCTGTAAATACAGCTTTAAAACAGAAAGAACGTACCAAAGTATCCGCCATAATTCCGACCCTGAATGAAGAAGAAAATATAGCCAATGCCATTGACCAAGTCAAATGGGCTGATGAAATTATCGTTATGGATTCTTTTAGCAACGATAAAACGGTCGAACTATCAAAAAAAATGGGGGTTCGTATTTTGCAACGGCAATTTGATGATTTTTCATCTCAAAAAAACTTCGCTATTTCTCAAGCCAAACACGATTGGATTTTTATCTTAGACGCCGACGAACAAATTAGTGAAGATTTAAAATTGGAAATTATTGACAAACTGTACAATATTGACCAAGAAAAAGGTTTTTGGATTCCGAGAAAAAATTTCTTTATGGATAAAAAAGTCAATTTCAGCGGCTGGCAAAATGACAAAGTCCTTCGTTTGTTTAATAAAAATTTCTGTCTTTACAACGGCAAAATGGTTCATGAAGAAGTGAAATGTAAAGGAAAAATCGGGCAATTTACCATGCCTTTATTGCATTATACTTATAAAAATTATGACGATTACAGGAACAAAATTATACAATATGCCGGTTTGAAAGCTAAAGAACTTTACAAAAAGAAAGTCAAACCGGACTTTTTTCTAGGCTATATCAAACCAACTTACCGGTTTCTTTATCATTATATAATTATGCTGGGGTTTTTAGATGGCAAAACCGGCTGGACCATAGCTAAAATCAATGCCAAAGGTATGTGGGAACGATATCGAAAATTGAAAGAATTGTATAAAGGAGATAAGGGATAAATGATAGAAAATATGAATATTATTGAAGTTGTTCAAAACGGCGGTATCATTATCTTTCCTACCGATACTATTTGGGGAATTGGCGGTGATGCTACCAATGCTGAAG
>WFZY01000328.1 GCA_015489265.1 Flavobacteriaceae bacterium
ACTTCCCAAATATGATCAACAGTGACATCATCCGGCACTTCCTTATCAAAAAGTTGTTTGAAAATTTCAGCTATTTTCGCATCGGTTTTTTTCCGGATTTCTTCGTTATAAGCTTCCAATTCCATATCAAAAGCTTGGGTGTTCTTTTGTAAATAATTATCCAAAAGTTTTTGAGTCACCATTGAACCATGTTCCTTGGCGGTCTTGATGTTTCCTTTTCCGGTAACGGCATTACCAATGGCAAAAACATTGTCATAGCCGCTAACGCGTGATATGGTATCGTCACCTTCGGTTTTAATGCGGTCACCGTCATAAGGGATGCCATCGATTTTTTCGGGAATACTGCCGATAGACGAAATTACTTGTTCGGTATAAATAGGAAAAGTTTCACCTTCAACGGGTTCTAATTTACCGTTGTCTAAAGTACGTAACTTTTGCAAAATCAAACCTTTGAGTTTACCGTCTTCTTCAATATAACCAACCGGTGTTGCTTCGGGAATAAAATGAAAATGGAATTTCTTTTTATAGTTGTCTAAAATACGTTGTGAAACAATTTGGGCTTTTTCTTTGGCTTCTTGCGTGCCACCTTGCGGTTGTTTTAAAGGCATGTGTTTGGCTTGACGCCGGTAAACCAAAGTGGCACCTTTGATACCTAAATCTTCAAATTTTAATCCGAATTGTTCCAGATATTTATCGATACCTTTTTTTTCCATTTCAAATTGGTCAACCACAATATCTTTACCTAATTTTTCTTTTAATGCTTTTTTGACTAATTCCATCATCACTATTTTCATGACATCCAATGATGCCAATCCGCCACCTATTACGACTGCACCGTCTTTGATATCATATTGCTTACCTTTATAATCCGGCTCGTGATAATGGTTGTACCATTTGAGTAAATCATTTTGATAGATTAAGCCCTGATCTCTGAATTTTTCAATTCCCGGAACAGGCAACGGGCGGTCTTTCCAGGCGCCATTGGCTAATATGACGGCTGTAAAACCCAAATCAACCAAATCTTTAAAGTTGAAATCTTTTCCTATTTTCAGATTCGGAATAAATCTGACACGGGCATGGTCTAATTTTTTATCAATTTCTTGTTCTTGCTTATCTCGTAAATTATGATGCCATTTAGGCAAACCGTCTTCCAATTTACCGTAAGGCAAGGCATTTTGGTCAATAACCACGACACGCACACCTTGATCGGCAAGCATAGCAGCTGCTTCAGAACCGGAAACGCTACCGCCGATAACAGCTACATAGTGGCTTTTCTTTTGGGAATGATCTAAACCTTTTTTCCACATAAATTATCTAATTTTCAATTTTGGACAAAGATAAAAAATGCACGATAAGAAACAATTTTTTTGTATTTTTAATTTTTATTTCAACTATGTTTAAAATTTATAGTTTCTTGTTTTTTTGGTTTGGTTTGTGTCATTTGGCTACCGCACAACAATTGCCTGCAGACAGTTTGCAAATCATGTTTGTCGGTGATATTATGAGTCACGGACCGCAGTTACAGGCGGCTTTTCAACCGGGCACTAAAACTTATGATTATACCGAAAATTTTAAATATGTTAAAAACATTTTTAAACAGGCAGACTTTGTTGTTGGTAATTTAGAAACAACTTTGGGTGCCAAACCTTATTCGGGCTATCCGCAGTTTAGCGCCCCGCCGGCTTTGGCAAAAGCTTGCCGTGATGCCGGTATCAATATTTTGGCAACGGCTAATAATCATAGTTGTGACAAAGGACGATATGGAATTATTAAAACTTTGGATATTTTAGATACACTACAAATATTGCACACCGGGACTTTTAGAAATGCAAAAGAAAAACAAGTAAAAAATGCTTCAATTATTGAAAAAAACGGCATCAAATTAGCTTTGCTCAATTATACTTACGGCACAAACGGTATTCCGGCACCAAAACCGGCAAAGGTTAATTTAATTGACACAACTGCCATCAAACAAGACATTCAAAAGGTCCGTTTATACCATCCGGACGGAATTATAGTGTTTTTGCATTGGGGTAATCAATACCAAAATCATCCGAGTAAATCACAAAAACGATTAGTAAATTTTTTACACCGCCAAGGGATTCATTGGATTATCGGCTCGCATCCGCATGTAATACAAGATGTTGATTTTGAACAAGATTACTTACATCATCAAACTTATTTTACGGTTTATTCATTGGGAAATTTTATCAGTAATCAACGTACAT
>WFZY01000329.1 GCA_015489265.1 Flavobacteriaceae bacterium
GCCTATGAGTAATAATAAATATTTTAATTTTGTAAGTTACATACAAAAAAACATATTATGAAAAAAATACTATTTACTTTGATATTGACTTTGGGAATGAGCGCTTCTTGGGGGCAAGTTACTTTTTGGAGTGAAGATTTTGAATCTTATGCTAATGGTACCGGTATTGATGGAACTGGTAATATTGGTGATTATCCCAGCGGAGTCTCAAAATGGACTTTGGATGTATCCAATGCTACGTTATCGGGAACTAGTGATTATTTAGAAACGACTAATAGTTTTGGAAGTCAAGTGATGACCGGACGAGACACAGACGGTGAAGCTGTTTGGTTGAGTGAAGATATTAATATTTCCGATTATACTGACATAGAAATAAGTGCTAAATTTAGAGAATCTGGTACTATGGAATCCGGCGATTATTATCGTATTGAATACCAACTAGATGGTGGAAATTGGGTGACTTTTGACACAAATGGTTATCAAAATGATGATTATGGTGGTTGGGATACTGCTTCTCAAACAGGTTTAAATGGGAACACTTTAAAAATTAGAATAACTGTAAATTGTAATGCCGGAAGTGAATATGAAAATTTTGATGATATAGTTGTTAAGGGTACTCCAGTTACCACCAACGACTCTGACACCGAAGTCTATGATACAGGTACGCAACCTGCAGCTTCTACGATATCCTCATTATATGATACAGATAATGAAGCTGTTGAAGTATTTCAAATGGAAATTCAAGACCAAGGGTCCGGTGACGGTTTACCAACCAAAGTAACTAATATTCGTCTGAAACCTCATACAACTAATACAGCAGATTGGACAAATAATATTCAAGGATTTGTTATTTATGACAGCAATTTAAATGAATATACTCCGGCGTCAGTATCAATTACTGATTCGGCTATTGATTTTGCTTTTAATTCCGGAGATTTAGATATTGCTGATGGCGGTGCCATTGATTTATCCTTTTATGTGTATCTAAACACTACTGGTATTGAAGACGGCAAAGTTTTATCCTTTATGGTAGATGCAGATGACCACGGTTTTACCGCAGATAGTTCGGGCAGTACTTTTGCTTCTACCTTTACTTTGGGTGATTTTAACTCGAATGATTTTACTATCGATGTAGAAGCTACGGAATTACAAATTACCCAGCAACCTACCGATGTTGCCGGAAATGTGGTTATGTCTCCTGCAGTTAGCGTTGCATATACTGATGCAAACGGTAATGTGGACATTGATTATGATGGATTGGGCGCTACTGCAACACTTTCTGCTTCAGGAGCTACTTTAGCAGCTTCAACTACGACAGATGGGACACCGGTACAAGGGGTGATGACCTTTAATGATATCAAATTTGTAACTGCTGGTTCGGGAGTCACTTTAACCATTACAGACAATGCAGGAATTACAAATCCATCTGTAACCAGCGATACCTTTAACGTAACCGGTGCACCCGAAATTGCCATAGAAGGTAACAATACCGAAATTGTTAGTGGTGATACTACACCCGATACCGCAGACGATACCGATTTCGGTGATGTCAACTATCAAAACGGTTCATCTGTAACACATACCTATACGATCAAAAATACCGGCAATGTTAATTTAGACTTAACCGATGCCAGTCCTTATGTAACCATTACAGGAGATACAGGCGATTTTACGTTGGATGCAAATCCTTCTACCCCTGTTGCCGCAAATGGCTCTACGACCTTTGATATCAAGTTTGACCCTACTACGTATGGCACAAGAAACGCACATATCAGCATTGCTAATAACGATAGCGATGAAAATCCTTATGAATTTGATATAACAGGAAATGGTATTTCAACTGATGAGGTAGATTGGGGAAATGTTCAATGGCCCGAAACCGGAAATATCCGAAGTGGTGATAGTTTTACGGTTTATGCCCAAGTTTATGAACCCGGTGTAACAGATAGTTCCGGACAAGGTACCGGTATCAGTGTTTGGATAGGATATAGTACTGTTGATAATGACCCAACAGATTCTGCTAATGCAAGTGATTGGACTTGGATAGCTGCTTCATATAATACAGATCAAGGTAATAATGATGAATATATGGCTGAAATAGCTTCCGGATTGTCTGCCGGCACCTATTATTATGCCAGTCGTTTTCAACTAAACGGTGGACCTTATAAATATGGAGGCTATAACGGCGGTTTCTGGGATCATATTTATGCAGATAATACCGGAAATAAATCAGGACAATTAACAATTGATATCATCGATTGGTGTAACCTTCAATATCCTGAAAACGGAACACAAGTAGTAGGTAATGCATTTAATGTATATGCACAGGTAAAAGAAGATACTGTTACTAATGATGGTGACAATCCTGCTGATGCCGGTTCCGGCATACAAGCTTGGATTGGCTATAGTACGGTAGATAATGACCCCAGCGATCCGGTAAATGCCGGCGATTGGACATGGCTAGCAGCTACATACAATACCGATAGTGGTGATAATGATGAATTTATGGTAGATTTAAGTGCGGCTATCAATACGCCCGGTACTTATTATTATGCCAGTCGTTTTCAAATAAATTCCGGTCCTTATGCTTACGGTGGCTATAATGGCGGTTTTTGGTCTAATACTTATGCCGATGCCACTGGAAATAAATCCGGAAGATTGATTTTACAAGCACCTCAAGAAATGCTGGTTAAAGGAAATGGTGTTGAGATTGCCAGTGGAGATAATACACCGTCAGAAATTGACGAAACAGATTTTAGACAGGTTAAAGTCAATGGCAGCTCGGTTTCTCGTACCTATACTATTTATAATACCGGTGACGCAGATTTAAACTTGACCGGCTCACCAATTGTTTCTATTTCAGGTACCAATGCAGCAGATTTTACAATTTCAAGTCAGGCAGTTAGTCCTGTTTCCGGTGGTAGCAGTACTACTTTTACGGTGAGTTTTGATCCGAGTGATTATGGACTGAGAACGGCTACTATTTCTATAGACAATAATGATGCTGATGAAACCCCTTATACCTTTGATATTCAAGGAACCGGTGCTGATTATACTAACTGCACAGGGATTGATTATATACAAGATTTTGAAACCACACCGGCGCAACCTGAATTAACTTATACAAATACATCACATATTTATAATTCGAGTGGTATTTCGGCTTCTTTATATCCTACGGGAGATAATTATTATGTGAGTGGTTCAAATGCCAAATATCTTAATAATTATAGTGCCGGAGGCACCATTTGGTTTAATACCGTTGACACTAGAAATTATACAGATATAGAGTTTAGCATACGGGTAGCATCTTTTTCGGGAACCAGTGGTAATGGGGCTGATTTGGTAGATCATGTTGAAATTCTTGTATCAACCGATGATGGTACAACTTGGTCTGAAGAATTAGAAGTGACCGGAGCCGATAGTCCTTATAATGCTAAATGGTCTTTTGATTCGGGTACCGGTATTGCTGAAGTAGCTTATGATGGTGATAATACCAAAACGACCTTTACACCTGCCAGTGGTGGTTATAGAACAACCGATGGTTATTCAACGATGCGAATTACCAATTTGCCAAGTGTTGAAAAACTTAAAATTAAAATTTGGGTAAAAAATAATTCAGCTGATGAATATTGGATGTTAGATGATGCCAAATTAATCGGACGCAAAGCTACGACATGGAGTAGTGGTGCTTGGACAAATGGTGTGCCGGATGAAATTACCAAATTGATTATTGATGATAATTATGATACAACAAACGGCAATATTCATGCTTGTGAATGTGAAGTTAAATCAGGCAAAACCTTAACTATCAGTGATGGCGGTAATCTCGAAGTTGAAACTGATATTGTTAATAAGGGGACAATTTTAGTCAATAATGAAGGTAGTTTGGTACAATATAAGCCTGACGCTGTGTTATCCGGTACCGGAACTTATCAACTTAATAAAACCAGTAAGCCATTAAATAATGCTTATGACTATGTTTATTGGTCCTCACCATTAAATTCAAGCACTTTCTCATTAGGAGATATTGTTAGTAATGCTTGGGGATATTATAAATTTGATCCCAACGAAGCTAATAACGGCGCAAACTATCCCGGTTGGGTAGCTTTGAGTGCTGCCGATATACCTGTATCCGGTCAGGGCTATGCTATTTCTGCACCGCAGGGAACCAATTCAGGGACTATCTTAACGCCACAATTTACCAAAAATAATGATCCATTTAATAATGGTAATATTACAGTCAATATTCTGAAAAAAGGCGGACCGGAAAATGTCGGAGATTATAATCTATTAGGTAATCCTTATCCTTCAGCTATTGATTTTAATGCTTTGGTTAATGACCCTGACAATAGTTCAATTAATGGGTCTTATTATTTGTGGACCAATTGCGCCGGTTTAAACGGTAACCATCATCAAGCCGGTGGCTATACGGTTTATGCAACATCCGGAACGAATGTTGCAGCTTGCGATGCTAATGGTGGAACAGCTCAAGCTGGACAATATATTGCAACAGCTCAAGGTTTTTTTATTGAGGCAAATACTGACAATAGTACTTTGACTTTTAAAAATAAATTTAGAGTTACCGGCAATAATGATAACTTTCTAAACAGACCGGCTCAAAACCATCAAGTTGTTTGGCTAAATATGACAGATGACACTGGCAATTTTAATCAAATAGCAGTAGGATTTTATCCGGATGCCACTACCGGTTTTGACCGTTTGTTTGATGCACATTCAATGAGTGCGGGAAATGGTTATGCATTATATGCCAAATCCGGTGATGATAAATTGGTAATAGATGCACTCCCTGACACGGATATTGATAATGCAGTAGTTCCTTTAGGTGTTGAAATATCTGCGATATCTAATCTGACTTTCTCATTAGATCATCAAGAGGGCTTAAATGATTTTGATATATTCTTATATGATCATGATACCCAGAATTATACGAATTTGAAAAATGTAGATTATTCTATCAATATGAATGAAGGGACGTATGAAAGCCGTTTTGAATTGGTATTTAGATCAACTTTAAGTATTAATGATGATGGTTTGGAAAATGCTATTTTGTTAAGTCAACAAAGTGGTGTATTTAATCTTTATACGGAAACGGATCAGTTTTTAATTAAAGATATCACAGTATATGATATAAATGGTAGAGTTTTATTTGAAAACAATGGTATCAATACTCATCATACAGTAGTGAATTTAAGTAACTTATCAAATGGGAGTATTGTTTTATTCAAGATTGTAACTTCCGATAATCAAACACTTATTAAAAAGGCGATTAAATTGAAATAAAGAACTATTACTATAATTGTAATATAAAACGGGCTGTTGTCACAAGACAACAGCCCGTTTGTTATATCCATATCGTCACGATTATGATACTTGGATTTTTTTCACTTTCTTTTGTTCTTCTTCTTTTTTAGGAATAACAATTTCCAATACACCGTTTTTGTAAGTAGCTTTGATATTTTCAATATCGAAAATTTCTTCCGGTAAGGTAAATGAACGTTGGAAATTTTCGTATCCGAATTCTTTTTTAACGATATTGGTACCGTCATCCTCTTTTTCAATTTCTTTATGTGCCGAAATAGTCAAAGTATTGTTTTCGACATTAATTTCAAAATCTTTTTTACTCAATCCCGGAGCTGCAACATCAATTGTTACTTCTTTGTCATTTTCTTTGATATTAACTGCCGGTACGACCAATTGATTGGTTTCCACTTTTGCCAATTGATTGTTTAAGAATTCGTCAAAGAATGACAAAATCGGATCGTTTATGGGTTTTCTGATTACTGGTTTCATAACTTTTTATTTTTTGGTTAGACTCACTTATTTTTTATCAAATTAAATACCAAAATCGGTTTAGAT
>WFZY01000330.1 GCA_015489265.1 Flavobacteriaceae bacterium
ACTTTCGTTTGCCCCGAGTATATCAATAGGCCAAGTATAACCGGTTTCACTATCGGTGCCTTTTATAAATCTGTAATCTTCACTATTTGGATAAGCCGTATTATCGATATAAACGCCATTCTCAAAACCCGATTTGAATAAGAGTTTTGGCACTTTGTCCGATTGCTTATGGCAGGAAATCATAAAGAATAAAATAGCGAATATGAAAGTAATAAAAACAAATTTCATTTTATTTGTATTTGATTAAAAAAGAATACGATATATAGGTCTTGCAATATACCATGTCGCAATATACAACTTATTTTTCTTTATAATTTAAAATTTATTTCATGTTTTATCACAACATATAAATAAAAAAAATATATCTTTGTAAAATTAACAATTCAAGTCATTTTTTATGAAAAAATTATTACTTATTCTTATCAGCTTATCATTTTATAATACTGTCTATTCTCAAAAGTTTAAAGAGATGATGGCTGATCAAAACGTAAATGTTTACGATGTTGTAAAAGAAGCCCAAAATTATTTCAAAACACACGACAAAAACCAAAAAGGTTCAGGTTGGAAAGCTTACCAAAGATGGTTGTATGAAAATGAATCAAAATATTACCCTACGGGCGATAGAAAACACACCGATCCGAATCTTGGGGTAAAAGAATTTTTAAGATTTAAAAATAATGCCGCTACAAGAAATGCGGCTACTTACAATAATGCTTGGCAAGAACTCGGACCATACAGAATTGATACTTTGGCATATAAGCCATCTGCTGGAATTGGACGCATTGTCGGGTTTTATGTAGATCCGAATGATACCGATTTTATGTATATCTCGTCGAGAAGCGGCGGTTTGTTTAAAACCACTGACGGCGGTGTAAATTGGCAACCGAAAACCGATTATTTGTTTTCAACCGGTGTCAATAATTTTGATGTTTCACCAACCGACAGAAACGAAATCTTAATTAATGTTAATAATTCCGGTAACGAGTATTCTAATGGCATTTATAAATCAACAGATGGAGGTGATACTTGGGTTACAACGGCTTTTAATCCTTCAAATGTCGCTATGGGGCTCGGATATGATTTGCGGGTGAGAAAAATAAAATATGATCCACATGCTGACAATATAGTCTATGTCGGCACCAATGAAGGACTGTATCGATCGACTGATAAATTAAATACGTTTACAAAAATTGTTGATAACGTTGATGTGGTAGATATTGCTTTTCATCCGACAGATCCTAATATCGTTTATTTTTATGAAAAAACCATAGAGCCGAATAAAATTCATATATCTAATGATCAAGGACTTACATTTACATTATCCAACGAAATTACAGGTAATAATAATGCAAAAAACGGTATATTTTCTACAAGTGCCGCTTGCCCCGATTGCGTGTATTTTTCATCTAAAAACGGCGTATGGAAATCTACAAATAAAGGATTAGACTTTACATTTCTTAGCAATCCCGTTTATGGAAATGGCGGCTTTGCCGTTAGTGACCTTGACAACACCATTATGCTCAGAGGTTACATTAATGTATCTAGATCAACAGATGACGGACACACTTTTACATCGGTTACCGCATCGTCACTAGGGGCTTCCAATGCCACCGATCCATCCAATTCTTATACACAATTCATAACAAGCACCAATTATGTTCACGTCGATTTACATCCCACAAAATGTATCAACGGGGTATTTTATATCGGAACCGACGGTTGGTTTTGCAAAAGTGAAAACAACGGCGATGATTGGACATTACTCAATCAAAATACCGTATCGGGAACTTCTATCAGAGAAAATTACAGAATTGGTGTAAGCCAATCTGACAGCAATAGATTTATCACCGGCTGTCAAGACAATGGAACAGCCATAAAAAGAGAAGAACATTGGGTAGATTTTGTCGGTGGTGATGGCGGTGTCGGACTTTTTCACCCGTTAAATTATAATTGGGCGATAGGCAGTTCGCAAAATGCTATTAGAAACAGAACCGAAGACGGCGGTTACTCAAAAGTCTTGAATTTTAGAGCCGGCTCGGAAGAGGGCTCTTTCGTTGCCCCTATAGTAGTCGATCCAAATAACCAAATGACTTTATATGACTTTAAACTGGGCGTGTGGAAATCCGAAGATTTCGGTGATACTTGGATACAAAAAGCTGCTAGTGTTTTTCCGGATGTTATCAAACAAGCTGCTATTGCTGAAAACAATTCTAACATCATCATCGTTTCTCGAAATGATAAAATCAAAAAATCTACCGATGGTGGCAGCACATTTGTCGATATACAAAACGGCTTACCCAATAGCAGCATCAGAAATATCTTAATAGACCCGAATAATGATGATAGAATATTTGTGTTATATAATTCTTACGAAAACAACGGAGAGAAAATATTTATGTCGGAAGATGGTGGCAACTCTTGGCAAAATATCACCTATAATCTAGGAAATATGCCTTTAAGAGCCATAGCAATAGATGATAATCAAAATATTTATGTTGGTGCCGAAATCGGTATCTATACCAAACCCTTATCAGGCACAACTTGGAGTTTGTATAATACCAGTTTGCCAAATATTTCCATTAATGACTTAAAAATTGTAACCGGTACCAATACATTAAGAGCTGCCACTTTTGGTAGAGGAACTTGGGAATGCAAACTCATCGGAAAAGAAAATTATCCCGAAATTGTTAAAACGGAAATCACCGATTTGCCTACAAAAAGAACACCCAAAGAAGGACTTGATCAATATGTCTATTCAGAAATAAACTATGCCGGAACCCTGAACAATGTAGAAGTAAGATGGTCCTTAAATTCTACGGATTTTGACAATATAATTCCTATGAGCAATATCGGCGGAAATCTATGGAAATCGAACTCACCGTTGCCAAATGAAGTAGCCGGCACAAAAATTTACTTTAAGGTCTTTGCCACAGGTAGTAATAATGACACAACTAAGACCTATAAATTTATGTACACCGTAAAAGAAGCGGCTTATTGTGATGCAATAGGCAATATGGATAATAATGCAAGCATTACGTTGGTAAATTTCAATACCATCAATAATCCTTCAACAAAAACTAACGGATATCAAGATTTTACATCGATTAGCACAACCTTAACAAAAGGAGAGACTTATGATTTAACTGTGAATGTCAACACCGATGGCAATGTGCGATACAAAACCGCTGCTTGGATAGACTGGAATCATAATTATGAATTTGAAGACGATGAAAGATACTATTTGGGAAAAATTAAAAACAAAAACGACCAACCAACCAGTTTGTCCCCCCTTAGCATAACGGTTCCTACCGATATTGCCCCCGCAACAGTCAGAATGCGTATCATTACAAAAGGTGGTCTCGAACCTGTGGATCCCTGTCGTCAAGGTGCCAACGGTGAAGTAGAAGATTATACTATTGTTATAGTTGATAATGCGAGCGCCCCTGTTCCTGATGTCTCACCCTTACCGGATATCACTGCCGAATGCGAAGTAACAAGTCTAACACCACCTACGGCTACGGGAAGTCAAGGACAAACCATAACAGGGACAAGTGATATCACTTTTCCCATAACAACACAAGGCACAACCGTGGTTACTTGGACTTATGACGACGGCAACGGGAATACGACAACTCAAACGCAAAATGTCATCATCGACGATACGACAGCACCGGTTCCCGATGTCGCTACACTACCTGATGTAACTGCCGAATGTGAAGTAACGAGTTTAACTCCGCCTACCGCAACCGACAACTGTTCGAGCAATGTAACCGTAACCAATGATGCAACTTTGCCCATAACAACACAAGGCACAACCGTGGTTACTTGGACTTACGACGATGGCAACGGCAATACCACAACCCAAACGCAAAATGTCATCATCGACGATACGACAGCACCGGTTCCCGATGTAGCTACACTACCTGATGTAACCGCCGAATGTGAAGTAACGAGTTTAACTCCGCCTACGGCAACAGACAACTGTTCGAGCAATGTAACCGTAACCAATGATGCGACTTTGCCCATAACAACACAAGGCACAACCGTGGTTACTTGGACTTATGACGACGGCAACGGCAATACGGTAACTCAAACGCAAAATGTCGTGATTGACGATATTACCCCACCTGTTCCGGACGTGGCAACTTTACCTGATATTAATTCGGAATGTGAAGTCACAAATTTAACAGCACCAACGGCAACAGATAACTGTTCGGGAAGTGTTGCTGTTATGAATGACACGACATTGCCGATTACTACACAAGGCACAACGGTGGTAACTTGGATTTATGACGATGGCAACGGCAATACATCAACCCAAACACAAAATGTTATCATCAATGATACGACAGCACCGGTTCCCGATGTAGCTGTTTTACCTGATATTATTTCAGAATGTGAAATAACAACACTAACACCACCTACGGCAACAGATAATTGCGCAGGCAATATTACAGCTACAACTGATATAAATTTACCTATCAATACCCCAAATCTAACCCTAGTTACTTGGACATATGACGATGGTAATAACAATACTGTTACTCAAACACAAGCAGTTTATTATTTTCCAATTGACAATACTGTTACTCAAAATAACAATACCTTAACGGCTACTGCAAGTGGAAATTACACCTATCAATGGGGGGATTGTTCCAATGGCTTTGTGCCAATAAATGGGGAAACAGGACAAAGTTTTACCCCAACGGTTTCCGGTAATTATGCCGTAATTATCTCAAACGGCAATTGTTCGGTCACATCGGATTGTATCAATGTTACTATTTCCGGTATTAATGATGAAAGTTTATCTCAATTAAAAGTGTATCCTAATCCTATGGATAATGAATTAACACTTGATTTTGGTAAAATTTTAAATAATGTACAAGTCGAAATTATAAATGTAGTTGGACAAACAATTTCAAATAAAAGGTTTAAAAAC
>WFZY01000331.1 GCA_015489265.1 Flavobacteriaceae bacterium
ATTCTCACCATAGCAACCATTTCTATGTTACTCATTACGATTGTATTGGGGCGCATTTTTGATGCTTTGGCGGGAAAAGAAAAAGTGCATGTGGCACGTGTGCATATTTATCCGTTGGCTAAAACATTTATTATGCCGGAAGATGTCAAAAAGTTGATAAAAATAAAGGATAGTGCTTATAAAAACATTGATGTAGTGCAACTGGAAAAGACCTTGGAACATAATGATTATATCCAAAATGCCGAAGTTTATAAAGACCTGAACGGTAGATTGATAGCCGAAGTTGATCAGTATAAACCCATTGCACGCGTGATGGGGAACACATCTTATTATTTGGATGAAAACGGGGCTAAAAAACCCTTATCAAACCATTATACCGAAAAAGCAGTTTTGGTTTTTGGCAATATCAATGCTGGGCAAAAAGACAATTTAATCAAATTGATTAAACAAATTCATGAAGACAAATTTCTCAATGAAATAGTTTCTGAAATTCATTTGGATTATCCGGCTGTTTGGCTCAAAACCGACCAATTGTCAGCCAATATCAAAATAGATTTAAAAGAAAACATTGCGCAACAATTATATAAACTGAAAGCCATTTACAGTTATTTGGTCAAACAAAATCAGAAAAATACATACCGGCAAATAGATTTACGATTTCAAAATCAAGCCGTTTGCAAATAAATATAAATACCGTAAATATAGAATGCTATGAACACATCAAACTTTAACAACGACGAAGGACGACAGCCGCAAACGTCCTTATTTAGAGACCAAGACGAACGTACAGAAGTAGTGGGCTTGGACATCGGCACGACCAAAGTGGTCGCCATTGTAGGACGTAAAAACCAATTTGGCAAAGTAGAAATTTTGGGCTATGGCAAAGCCCCGAACACCAAAGGGGTTAAAAACGGCGTGGTAATCAATCTGACCGAAACCGTAAAAGCCATAAATGAAGCCGTTAAAAAAGCCGAATACAATGCCAAAATTCGCATTAAAAAAGTCGTGGTTGGCATAGCCGGACAGCATATCCGCAGTATTCAAACCAGTGAATATATCATGCGTGACAATCCGGAAGACATCATCACGATGGACGAAATTGATAAACTCATCAACCAAGTGAAGCGTATTTATGTTGAGCCGGGCGAAAAAATTATTCATGCCCTGCCGCAAGAATTTAAAGTAGATGACGAAGGCAATATCCCCGAAATGCCTATCGGGATGGCAGGTACGCGCTTGGAAGCTAATTTTCATGTGGTCGTTGGTAAAGTGGCTTCCATTCAAAATCTCGTCAGATGTGTTGAAATGGCAAATTTAGAAGTGGTTGATATTACGCTGGAACCTTTGGCATCCGCCGAATCGGTTTTGGTAGATGAAGAAAAAGAAGGTGGTACGGTATTGATCGATATAGGTGGCGGCACAACGGATATTGCTATTTTTAAAAACAACATCATACGACATACGGCAATTATTCCTTACGGCGGCAACATTATCACCAAAGATTTAGCAAACGGTATTTATGTATTGGAACGCAACGCAGAAGCTATCAAAATAAAATTCGGCTCGGCTTGGCCGGCAGAAAACAGTGATACGGAAGTGGTTGCCATACAAGGATTACCGGGCAGACCGGCGGTTGAAATCAGCTTAAAAAGCATTTCTAAAATTATCAAGGCACGCGTAGAAGAAATCATCAAATTAGCCGATGCCGAAATCAAACGCTATCAAGAAATCAGTAATGACCCGGTGCTTTTGGGCGGCATCGTTTTGACCGGTGGCGGCGCCGAACTGAAACATTTGCCGCAGTTGGTCAATCTGATTACCGGACTATACACCCGCGTCGGTAAACCCATGCAACACCTTGCCGGTGGCACCGAAGACGACTTGCAAAGCCCTATTTATGCAACCGCTGTTGGTTTACTTATGAAGGGCTTGGCGGATAAACGCAACTATGAATATTATGAATATGAAGATGAAGAAAAAGAAGTTGTAAAGACACCCGAACAACCGGAACCTGCCAATGAAAGCATTGATGATAATATGGAAGCGGAAACGTCGGCACAACAGGCAGAGAAAATCAAAGCTAAACGCAAGTTTAACATCTATAATGTGGTTATGGATTTATTGAAAAAGTTAGAATAAAATCCCATATAAACTATTAAAAATCAGCAATTAAGAAATTTAAAAAATACAATTATGAACGACTTTAATTTAAATTTGGAATTTGATTTGGAAAAAAACCGGTCAAATGTTATCAAAGTCATAGGTGTAGGCGGTGGCGGTGGAAATGCCGTAAATTATATGTATCAAAAAGGGATAAAAGATGTCGATTTTGTGGTTATCAATACCGATGCACAAGATTTGTCCAAAAGTCCCATTCCTATCAAAATACAAATCGGGAAATCCTTAACCGAAGGTTTGGGTGCGGGCGCCAATCCGGAAATCGGTGAAAAAGCCGCTTTGGAAGATTTGGCTGCCATCAAAAAAGTTTTGGAAGACAATACCAAAATGATTTTCATCACTGCCGGTATGGGCGGCGGTACCGGCACAGGTGCGGCACCAATCATAGCCAAACTCGCCAAAGATATGGGGATTTTGACTGTCGGCATTGTGACCAGTCCATTTTACTACGAAGGCAAAAAACGAAATGTTTATGCGCAAAAAGGTATCGAAAATCTGCGGGAATATGTCGATTCGTTAATCATTATCAACAATAATAAATTGCGTGAGATTTACGGTAACCTGACTTATAAAGAAGCTTTTGCCAAGTCCGATGAAGTTTTGGCATCGGCAGCTACGAGTATAGCCGAAGTGATTACCCGCAATTATACAGTCAACGTCGATTTTAAAGATGTCAATACCGTGTTGGAAAACAGCGGTACCGCCATTATGGGATCGGCCAAAGCAGCAGGTGAAAATCGCAGTAAAGAAGTGATAATGAAAGCTTTGGATTCGCCGTTGCTCAATGATAACAAAATAACCGGTGCTAAAAATGTGCTGTTGTTGATTTTGTCGGGTAAAGACGAAATTACCATAGATGAAATCAGTGAAATCAACGATTTTATTCAAGAAGAAGCCGGTAACAGTGCCGATGTGATTATGGGCATCGGTGAAGATGAAAATTTGGGTGATGCCATTTCGGTAACCATTATCGCAACCGGATTTAACAAGAATCAACAAGACTTGATATCTAATGCCGAACCCGATAAAATCGTTCATGTGTTAAAAGACGAAAATGTCAGTCATATTCAACCGGAACAAAATATAGTTGTAGAACCCGAAACCGAACAAGTCAATTTTTATGAAACACCCGCAGAGCCGGAACCGGACATTGTAGAAGAAATAGATGCTTACGGCAATACACAATTTGCTTTTGACTTTAAAATAGAACCGGAAAACAAAGCGGAAATTTCCGGTGATGTATCCGAACAAACAAATGAGGCAATAGCAAAAGATGAAGCGGAATTATCATCTCGAATTGTAGAAGAGCGAAAGGTTGAACAACCCTTGTTGTTTAATTTTGAAGATGATAAGCCCAAAGACAATTTTGAAGACGTGGAAGATTTAACCGAATTGCCTATCGAAATTGCACTAAAATTGCGCAAAAGACGCAAAAGTTATATGAAAAACTATACAACGCAATTGGATATTAAAGATGATAATACCGAAGAACCGGCATTTAAGAAAAAAGGTATTGATGTAGATTTGAGTCCGAAATCGTCCAAAGACATACATAAAATAGAAATGGATGCCGATGGTAATTTCAAATTACGGGATACCAATTCGTTTTTACATGATAATGTGGATTAGTAATTAAAAATCAATAATATACAATATTAGAACCAATGCCATTTTGCTAAAGTCCCGACAGATGTCTAGACGACAAGAAATTTGTTTTATAGGGATAGGATAATCATTTAATTAAAATTTAAGATTTCTCACTACGTTCGAAATGACAAACGGCTACAAATCAGTTAAATAACAAGAAAAACCATTGGATACAAGAGGTGCAACACCTTTATGGTTTATATAAACCGCAAAAAGCCAAAGAATTTCCGGTTTTGCAGGTATTCCAAATCAAATTCGTGGTGATAAGCTTCCCGCTCAAAAGAAATGTTGCGGTAAGCCAGATAGCTATTTCGGTAATACAACAGCCGAAGCAAATATTCAATACCATACCATAAAAAGAAAAATAACCATAACAATTCTTTTTGTTGCCGAAGATGAATGTATTCATGATTGAGCAAGACTACATCGTTTTTTGATTGTTGATTTTTTAAAATCACGAACGGATAAATAGTCACTGCGCAAAAGCGTTTGGAGATAATTTGTGGTACGATGATAATCATTTAATTGATGATATGTTTAATAGGTTAATCTTTTCTTAAACCTGTTCAATATTAGCCAATTATTAATTATTTTTACAAATCAATTAGTCAGTTTTTTTGAAACATGCAAGAGATAACCAGCACAAATAATGCCAAAATTAAGAATTTAATTCAATTACAAAAAAAATCAAGTTTGCGGAAAGCCTTACGAGAATTTGTGATTGAAGGCAGACGAGAAATGCTTGCAGCTTTAAAAAATCATTTTCAACTTAAATCTATTTTTTTCTATCCCGACTTGTTTCCGGAACAGGAATTATTTCAATTGTTAAACAAATTTGAAGTCCAACCGGAAGTTATAAAAATTTCAAAAAATGTCTATAAAAAAATTGCCTATCGCCAATCAACCGAAGGGGTAATGGCGATAGCTAAAATGAAGGAACACGGTATTGATCGGTTGCAATTATCAGACAATCCTTATGTTTTGGTTGCCGAAGGGATTGAAAAACCCGGTAATGTTGGTGCTATGTTACGCAGCGTGGACGGTGCCAGTGCAGAGGCATTGATTTTGGTCAATCCGCGATTGGACCTATACAATCCCAATGTTATCAGAGCGAGTTTGGGTATGGTATTTTCCATACCGGTAGCGATTTGTACCATTAATGATTTGGAAGCATTTCTCAAAAACAAAAAAATCCGGTTATTTGCTGCCGGACTGCAAAATGCCAATGTGTATTTTAACGAAGATTATACTACACCTACTGCAATAGCAGTAGGCGCAGAAGATAAAGGTTTGACGCCGGCTATTAGAAAAATAGCCCGGCAACAAATCTATATCCCTATGAAAGGACAAGCAGACTCACTGAATGTTTCGGTTTCAGCAGCTGTTCTGCTTTATGAAATTGTACGTCAACGAACACGTCAATAATATTTGCTATGAAATTTAAATGGACATTTATTATACCTTTAACATCCATAATATTACTTACAGCTTGTCAGCATTTTCAACAGGCACAAACAGCTAATATTCGTGGAAAGATAGTCAATCCGCGAACCGATAAAGTCATTATATCCGATAATTTTTGGATCCTTCATAGCGACACCTTAAAATTGGTTGACGGAAATGAAGTTTCAGGTCGCGTAAAAGTTCCCAAAGAAGGTTTATACATTTTATATGTTTTTCCGGAGTTTCAAACCATTTATTTAAAACCCGGCGATTCATTGGCTTTTCATCTCAATGTAGATGAATTTGACGAATCTATTAGTTTCTCGGGCGGAGTGGCTTTTGAAAACAACTTGAATATGGCGGTTTTTTTAGCCAATGAACAGGAGAGTAACTATTTTTATAACCGGCATTTTCAGTTGAATTTAGATGAATTTACACACAAATTAGATTCTTTTGAAAACATCAAACAAGCATTGATTGATGGTTATAAGGAAGATTTAAGCCGGACGACCAAAAAATATCAACAAATCTTGTCATTACTGAATAAAAGCATGTATTATAGTTTGAAAGATATGTATGCACAAAAACATCCGGATTTGAATTTTTCAGATGCTTATTTTTCATATTGCACGGTATTACATCAAGATTTGCCTGATGCCAATGTTATTTATATGTATGCTTTTGCCGATTCCTTTTTGGAAAGAAAATTAAAAGCAGACCAAACCAACATCAAGAATCCCTATTTAAAAATATCTAAAATTATTGATCGTGAAATTTTTGACAAAGCGTTTAAGGACAATCTATTAGTTAAATACTGCAGCCGGTATATCAAAGACTATCATCTTACAAAAACAGATTCCGTGGTAAATAATTTTTATCAAAAGATTAAAAATCCAGTTTATAAAGATTATTGCAATGACTTGATCAGCAGATTTAAACTCATGAAGACAGGTAATGAATTTCCTAAAAGCCGTTATCTGACCACACAAAAAAGCTTAATTTCATCGGATAGTTTATTTGCTCACGGCACAAAAACTCTAGTATCTTTTTGGGATTTACGTTACAGAAAAAATTTTGTTTCCAATCTCAAAAAAATACAAACATATCAAAAGCAATACCCCGATTTACAATTTGTAATCATTAATACAAACGTCGGACAATTTGATGAATTTTTATTGCAATTGCCGGTATCCAACCACATTCGTTTTGTTCAAGCGGTCGATAAAAATATGATTCATCAAATCAAACCCATGCATTTATCACAAGTATATTTGCTCAAAGCCGATACGATAAAAGCGTCTATGCTAAATATGTACGAACCGGCATTTGAGCAAAACCTACAAAAATTTTATTCTGAAAATTAATAGTTCTAAGTTGTAACTTTTTTTATAAATTTACGTAATTATAAAGCGAACCGATGTATTAATAAAAACAGTAAGAACAAATGGCATATATAGATTACTATAAAGTATTAGGGGTTGATAAAAATGCAAGCGAAAATGACATCAAAAAAGCCTATCGAAAGTTGGCTCGCAAGTATCATCCCGATTTGAATCCCGGTGATAAAGAAGCCGAGAAAAAGTTTAAAGAGATTAATGAAGCTAATGAAGTATTGAGCAATCCGGAGAATCGTAAAAAATATGATAAGTACGGTGAACATTGGCAACATGCCGATGAAATAGAAAAGCAACGGGCGCAACAACAAGCTTATGGAGGCGGTGGCGCCGGTTTTGATTTTTCAGGTTTTGGCGGCTTTGGCGGTGGCGGTTATGACGAATCCGATTATTCCGATTTTTTCCAATCCATGTTTGGTGGTGGTTATTCGGGTGCTTCGGGCAAACGCCGTAATGTTCGTTTTAAAGGACAAGATATTCAAGCACAGTTACACTTGAATTTGAGAGATGTTTATACCACCCAAAAACATACGATTAATGTCAATGGTAAAAAAATCAGAATTACCATTCCCGCCGGTGTTCAAGACGGACAAACCATTCGTATCAAAGGTATGGGCGGTCCGGGCATAAACGGTGGACCCAATGGCGATTTGTACATTACTTTTGCTATTGACGATATCCCCGGATTTAAACGGGTCGGAAATGATTTATATACCAAAGCGGATATTGATTTGTACACAGCCGTTTTGGGCGGTGATACCATGATTGATACCATGAGTGGCAAAGTCAAGCTCAAAGTCAAACCCGGAACACAATGCGGCACCAAAGTCCGGCTTAAAGGCAAAGGATTTCCGGTTTATAAACAAGAAGGTAAATATGGTGATTTGTACGTGACTTTTAATGTCAAAATACCGACTCATTTATCTGACAAACAAAAAGAATTATTTGAACAACTTGCAAAACTGAAATAAGATGACTAAACAACTCATATCCATACATAAATTATGCGAATCGTATCAAGTTCCCGATTCCTTTTTTGAAGAATTGCGACAATTTGAATTGATTCCGTTTGAAACGGAAGCAGACGAACTGATGATTGATGCAGCAGTACTGCCTGAAGTGGAAAAAATCATGCGACTGCGCTTTGATTTGAATATCAATTTGGAAGGTATTGATGTAATTGTCAATCTATTACAGCAAATTGAAGCATTAAAATCCGAAATAGCTTTTTTAAGAAACCGGTTAAGTTTATACGAATAAAAAAATGCCGTGCGGCAAGCCGCACGGCATTTTTATTTAAGAGCCACCCACGGGATTTGAACCCGCGACCTGCGCATTACGAATGCGCTGCTCTACCAACTGAGCTAAGGTGGCATTTGGGCTTACAAAAATAGAACGACTTTGCTAATAAATCAAATTTTTTTATGAGTTTTTTGTACTTGATTGGTCTTGGGTATGTCGTAATTTGAAAAACCAAAGCAAATACAATATCACATAAACCACCCCAATTCCGATAAATGCCGGATACGGATTGTCGGCACTACTGATAGACCCTAAATAGGTTAAAACAATAGCATAAGGAAGCGTGCCTAATACATAATACAATAGAAATTTAAAAAAATTGAATTTCATCATTCCCGACAGACAGCAAGTCGCTTCTGGCAACATGGGCAAGGCGCGTGCTATAATCAACATGCCGAAACCCAAGCGATGAAAAATCCGGTTGACATCATCTATTTGTTTTTTGTCTTTGATTAAAACGCGTAACATTTTAGTGCCTGAAAACCGGCAAAGTAAATACGCAATTGTTCCGGAAGTCAACATACCGATGGTAGCGGCTAAGACACCCCAACCAAAACCCAAAATATGACCGGCATAAGTTACAATTAAGATAGTCGGGACGGATAAAAACACATCGGAAGCCAATAAAACAGCAACAATGATAAATATTTTTAATTTACCGGCATGTTGAATCTGTTCCAAATATGCTTTGATATCAGCCACACTTAACAAACCGGTTAAATTGACCAAAGCAAAAATCAAGGCAAAAACCCCTATGATGATTAAATATAATTTAATGAGTGATTTCATTGTAATTGATGAGCTGGTTAATTGGTTATTTGAGGAATTGAGGATTTATTGTACTTCATTGAATATTTTGCTTTCTTATGTTTGATTTTTGCATCCTATAACAATCCTGCTTATAATTTGAGGAAATGAGGAATGAGGGAAGGTCACTGAGTGTTCCCCCGACAAAGTTGGGGGATGTGTCGAAGTGACCGTTGCGATTTTCAAATAATTATATCCATTCATTATATACATCTTATACCGGTTGTCAGTCACGAAACAAAACCGAAATCAAAATATACAGTATAATGATTAAAGGCACGGCAGCTATTTTAAAAATAGGTAACAGTATGACAGTCAAAGCAATAATTACATATTTTTTCCAATTTTTTGCCAAACTGAAATCCTTAAATTTTAAACTGAACAAGGGTATTTCGGCATTGAGCAAATAAGCCGACAACAAGCCGGTGACAATCAGAACATACGGATTATTAAGCATTTGCGATATTGCCGGATAATCTTTTCCTGAAATGATTAAAGCCAAAGACACTATGAATAGCGCATTTGCCGGTGTCGGCAAGCCGATGAATGAAGTGGTTTGGCGTTCGTCTATATTGAATTTTGCCAAGCGGTAAGCAGAGCCCAAAGCCACCACCAAACCCGATAAAGCTAACAAGTGGTTCGCGTCAAAACTAAAATTTTTAATGAATGAAATACCTAGCGCACGGGCAATCAAGAAACTCAATGTAAATGCCGGAACCACACCGCTGGTAACCATATCAGCCAAGGAATCCAGTTGCAATCCCAAAGGACTTGATACTTTAAAAGCACGCGCCGCAAGCCCATCAAAAAAATCGAAAAAGATACCCGATAAAACAAATATTCCAACCATGGGCCAATCTTGTTTGAATACAAAGATTAAAGCAACCAATCCGGATGATAAGTTGAGCAGGGTTAATAAATTAGGAATGTATTTGGTTAATTTCATACTTAATTACTTGAGAATTTGATGATTATGCTTACTTCATATCCTAACAGTGCTTAAATTTGAGAAAATGAGGAATTGAAATGATCTATTCTCAATTTTCAATTATTCAAATCACCTTTTTTACTATCCATTGAACAATACCTGAGAACTTTCAACAAATAAATTAGTGCAAATGTAAGTATTTTATTAAATTTGTTACTTTATTTTTTTCAATATTTTATATGAGTGAATTTCAGATTAGAACTGCGCAGAATATCGGTATCAAACAAAATTTAGCCGGCATTGGGCAACGGGTTGGTGCTGTTTTTATCGATATGATTTTTTTATCGATATTTTATTATTTTGTATTTTATCTGTTGAGTTTAACCAAATTTGACAAGCATCTATCGGCATGGACTTTTATCAGTGTCATTATGTTGCCTTATTTTTTATATTATCCTTTGATGCAATATTGGAACAATGGTCAAAGCTTGGGAAAGCAATTGGTTAAGATTAGAATTGTCAAAATCGACAACAGTCATCCGCGTTTGGGTGATTTTTTGGTTCGCTGGATTTTCCGCTTGTTTGAAGTCAATATGATTCCCGGATTGGGTCTGATTGTAATGCTTTTTAACGATAAATCGCAACGTTTGGGTGATATAGTCGCTAAAACGGTGGTGGTTGCCGAAACCCAAAAAACCAAACTCGGACATAGTGTTTTTGAAGAACTCGAACAAACATATACCCCTGTTTTTTCGCAAGCGGGAAAGCTTTCTGATAAAGATGCACAGTTGATAAAAACAGTGGCTTTGGAAGCACGTAAAACTAAAAAATATAAAGTCTTAAAAGAATTAACCCATAAGATTGAAATTTTATTAGATGTTGAAAAACCGAATGAGATGTCTAATAAAGCATTTATTGATACCATCTTAAAAGATTATAACTATTTTGCCGGAAAATAATGGAATTTGAGCGCGTTTTACATCTGATTGAAAAAAGTCGTCGTAAAAATTTGCCGGGTGATAAAGCCCATCGAATGCTGATGGCTTCTGAAGTAAGAAAGCAAATTTTTAAAGATGTTGCATACAATAATCCGCCACGAAATTCTGCTGTATTGGCGCTTATTTATCCCGATACTGCTCGGCAAGCGCGAATGGTCTTTATTTTACGTAAAACGTATAACGGGCATCATTCCGGTCAAATATCTTTTCCCGGCGGTAAACAAGAAGTTTTTGATGCCGGTTTAGTCACAACCGCCTTGCGTGAAACCGAAGAAGAAATCGGTGTGCATCCGGAACTGATTCATGTAGTTCGTAGTTTGTCACCGGTATTTATTCCTATAAGTAATTTTAAAGTACAACCTTTTCTTGCCGTTGCCAACCAACCACTTCAGTTTGTAAAAGACCCTGTAGAAGTAGAAGACATTTTTAGTTTGGATATTGAACCAATACTTTATAACAATTTGATTGATATTCAACATACCTATTTCGGAAAAACCTACAATTTAAAAGCTTTTAAGGTTGAAAACATCAAAATCTGGGGGGCTACCGCCATGATTTTATCGGAAATAGTGTCTTTGTTAAAAAGTAATTAATGGCGTTACTGGTAACAATTTCGCATAGCAGATATTTATTTTTAGACTAAATCACTGCTACATTATAATAATAATAATAATACTGTCACGCTTATCAAATTTTAAACATTTTCATAAGGGCGACTTTATATAAAGAACAGCTTTTCACATTAATTATAATTTTTTTTTGGCTCTATATTGATAAAAGTGGATAATATATAAT